>DASYBA010000976.1:0-4984 GCA_036501005.1 Candidatus Xenobia bacterium
CACGAAGGCGGGCAGCTCCGGCGACGGCATGCCCCGGCCGCGGTCGGTGACGCGAAACATCAGTCGGTCCCGATCTTTCCAGAGCTGGCAGCGAACCTCGCCCGCGTGTCGCAAACCGTTCGTCATGGCCTCGCAGGCGGCGACCACCAGGTCTTCCGTCCGATCGCCATTCCAGTGAAGCTGTTGGGCCTCCTGTCGCACCCGGGATCGAACCGACCGCATTTCGGTCATGTCGGATAGACTTATGTCCATCAGTTCATGGTGCCCTACGGGCACCTGGCCCGCTTCGACCAGGTGCAGGCGATCGCCCGTGACCGCCTGCAGGACCTCTCGGTAGAACACCCTTTTCTCGCGTTCCGCGTTCAGCAGATGCTGCTGAGTCTGGACGAGTTGCCGGGCGCGATCTTCGAGTTGACGCTCAAGGTCCGCGATGCGCTGCGCGACCTTTACGTGGGCTTGCAGCTCGGAGACCTCGACCGGGATGGCGACGAAAGCGTCGGCGCCGCTGCTCAGGGCCTGGGCCAGTCGATGACGATCCGTCGGGTCGGCTAGGAGGACGATATAAAGGTAATGGGCTCGAGGCTCTCGCCGGATCTGTCGGCAGAGCTCCAGACCATCGACGCTCGACCGCGCCAGCAGGAGCTGGAGGTCGGGCCGGCCGCGCAGGACGGCCTGGGCCTGCGCGCTGGGGCAGGTCACCACCAGGTGCTCTTCATCCAGCAGGTGGCGCAGGGCCTGACCGGCGAGAGCGAGATCTTCGACAACGAGGATGTTCACAAAAAGATTGTCGGATACAAGGTCCAGGCCTCCTGGCATCAAACCGCGGTCCCGGACGAAGCGACCCGGCAATGGTGCGGTATTCAACATCTTTCTGCCCCGCTCGTCCTGCGTGTAAAACTCTGCTTTGCGGCTTGTTAACAAGCCGTCCCTGGACGATCGCCACGGCCGGCGCGAGGATGCGCTTCGTGAACTGGCTTCCACTCGCCCAGGCCCTCTCACCCAATCCGCTGACCCGGGCCATCGCCCGGGCCGGTCAACGCGACCAAAGCGACCACCCGGCCGACTGCATGATCGTCCTGGGCTCCAAGGTGAATGCCCACGACGAGCCGGGGCCCGCCCTGCAGGCGCGAGTGCAACGGGCGGAGGCGCTCTGGCGGGCGGGGCGCGCCCCTGCCATCATCATGACGGGGGGTCCCGAGGCGAATCATCAGGTCGAGTCTCTAGGAGAACGTCGGGAGGCCGAGTCCGATCACATCCCGGCCGATCGGTTGTGGGTCGACACGACGTCTCGAACCACCTGGGAGAACCTGGAGAAGGCTCGCGACATCATGACGGCCAACCACTGGAAAAGCTGCCTCATCTGTACCGCGCCCTTTCATGAGCCGCGCAGCCTGGCCATGGCCCGGGAACTGGGGTTGACTGCCTATGCCGCCCCGGTGCTGGACGGACCGGAAGTCAAGGACCCGACTTACCTGCAGCGGGCGCTGGCGAGAGAGAGTCTGGCCGTGATCAAGTACGGCTGGCAGCGCCTCGTCAGGGAGACCCTGAATCGGCCGGCGACCCCGAAGACGCCGGGGTAGTGGAGGAGGCGGGACTGGCGCTGCCCTCCATGCTGGGTTCGGGAGAAGCGCTCCCTTCCATCGTCGCGGCCGGCGACGCACTGGCCAAGGGCGAGCCCGAAGTCTCCGGGCTGCCGCTCGCGGCAGGCGTCGACGAGGTTGGCTCCATCGAAGCCTGGACGGAGGCCGAGGGGCTGGGAGACGCCAGAGACGGAGACGGGGACGGACTGGCGGGCGTTGCCACCGACATCGACACGGTCGGCGTCGGGGAGGGCTCGGCGGGCTGACTCGACAGTTTACTCAGGCTGAACAGGATCAGCGCCACCCCGATGAGCCCCACGATGATGACCACGGTGGTTCGTCGGCTGTGCTGGGTGATGGTATTGGAAACGGCCACCGGGGGCGGGGGCGCCGGTGGGGCGCGCTCCGGCAGCGCGGACTCCGCCATTGGAGGCGGGGGTGTGGGGGCTGGCAGGGTGGGTTCCGGTGCCGTCCTCTCGGGGACGACCAGGCGGGGCTCGGTCGGCGTGATGCCGGGGACGAGGCGAGGCTCGGTCTGCGAGGTCTCCATGACCTTGGGCTGCAGATTGGGCGACGGCGAGTTGTTTCGTAACGCCGTAGACTCCGATTTTACGACGCCGGGCACGGTGTCGACGTCCATCAACTTGGCTTCCTCGAGGGCCGAATTGCAGCGGGGGCAATTGACGGCGCTGTTCGGTGCTACCGTACCGCACGAGAGGCAGAAGCGGGGCCGGCGGAAGCTGAGGGTATCGCCGCTGGGCGGGAAGGCCAGGCGGAGCGCCTGGCGGGCCGCGGCCATGGTCTGGTAGCGGTCCTCCTTCTTGATGGCCATCATGTTGACGATCCAGGCGCCCAGGGCCGCGCTGATTTTCGGGTTGATCTTGCTGGGCGGGGTCAGCTTTTCGTCGTTGAGCGCCATGTCGACCGCGGCCGGCGGAATGGTCCGAGTCAGGAGGGTGTAGGTGGTCGCGCCGAGGGCATAGATGTCGCTCCGAAGGTCGGTCGTCCCTTTCTTCCCGTATTGTTCCATGGGGGCAAATCCGGCCGTCCCCGCCCCCTTGATGAACGTGGCCGTCTTGGTGGTACTGTCGAACGACCTCGCAATGCCGAAGTCGATGAGCCGGCAGCGCCCTCGGGCATCCAGCATCACGTTGCTCGGTTTCATGTCACGAAAGATGATGGGCGGATCCTGGCCATGCAGATATTCCAGCACGTCGCAGACCTGATCGAGCCATTCGACCACCTGCGACTCGGCCAGAAACGTCTTGGCCTCGTTGAGCACCTGCTCGAGCGTCTTGCCGTCGACGAACGCCATGACGAGGTACTGTTTGCCGTTCTCTTCGAAGTAGTGCGATACGTCGACCAGCCCCGGGTGGTCGAGCGTGGCCAGGATGCGGGCCTCTCGTTCGAACTGCTGGGTCGCGCTGGCACGTTCGGTCGGATCGTCGATCTGGACCGACATCTCCTTGATGGCGACACGCTTGCCGCCCAGGTGCTCCTCGGTGGCGAGGTAGACGGCGCCCATGCCGCCGTGGCCCAGTACCCGCTCGATCCGATAGCGGGCCTGAAGGACGGATCCTGTGACGAGCATTGCCCGACCGAGTTCGACCCTCCTCCGGGCAGGGCCTGCCTGGCGCCAGCACGAAGCCCACCCGTCGTGGCACGTGTACTGGGCCGGGTCCTGGGCTGCCTGTGCGCAGCACTCCTGCTGACCAGTCCCGCCTTCGGCCTGGAGATTGAGGACGATCTCGGGGAGGTCGGCGCTCCTTCGCTGGGCATCTATCAGGTGGTCTACCTGACCACCTATGTCAATCGGGATGCGGATCTCACCCGGGGCTACCGGGCCATCGTCGATCTGGACTTTCCCCGGGCCATTCCTGCCCTGCAAAAATGCCTGCGCCGCACCCGCCGGAGCCAGCCCCGTCTCGCCTCCGAGGCCGCCACGTTCCTGGGCTACTGCCATCTCAACCTGCTTCAACCGTCGGCCGCCATCGACGCGGAGAATACCGCCGTGCGACTCGACCCCAGGAACGCCGTTGCCCACTTCTTCCTGGCCCAGGAATACTTTATTCAAAACAACCGGCCGTTGGTTCGACAGAACCTGGAGGCGGCCATCAAGTTGCGACCGGGTTTTCTACCCGCCTTGCGCATGCTGGCAGAAGCTGCCAAGGAGGAAGGGCGGGGCAAGGACGCCATCAAGCTGTATACCGAAATCGTCCATTACCTGCCGAATTCGGGCTACTACCGCTATCAGCAGTATCGAGCCTGCATCGACGCGGCCGACTACCAGCAGGCCGAAAAGGCGTTGCGGGCCCTCATGCAGATCGAGCCGGCGTTTGTCATCAACCACTATCGGCTGGGCGACGTGTACCTGGCCCAACAGCGCTTTCCGGAGGCGCTCGCGGAATACACCATGTTGGATTCGTCGCCGGATTTCAAGTATCTGGCGCATCTGGGGTTCGCCAAGGTCGAGCAGAAGCAACACGCCCTCGAAGCTGCCCTGCACGATGCCCGCCTGGCCGATACGCTCAGCAACGGCGCCAACGAAGAAGCCCACAGCATGCTCAAGCGGGTCGAGGTTGACCTGCAGGCGCAAGCAGAAGAGGCCCGCCAGCAGGCTGAAGAAGCCCGTCAGCGCACCCTGAACAATGTGCGCACCTGGGTGTTCCGGTGTGGCGGCCTGGCGGTTTTCTTTGCCCTCTTGCTGGTCGCCCGCGTACTGCGGCGCCGAGACCATTTGCTGGCCGAAATGGCTTCACTCAATGAAGAGCTGGGCCGCAGCCGGGATCAAGACGAGTTGTCGGCCTTCCTGCTCGACTACTTCTGTCCGCTGTTGGGCTGCCAGACCGGCGTGGTCCTGTTGCACAACCGGTTCTCCAATCAGCTCACCACGCATACGTCGCGGCATCTGGAAGATGACGAGCTGAGCCGGCTCAAGGTCGTCACGGCCAGTGAGCTGGGCACCTGGCTGGAAGGGCTGCGCAAGGCCCTGCTCAAGACGGCGGAGCTGGGCCCGGAGTTTGAGAAGCTCTTTCCCAGCCTGCAGCAACGACTGGTCAAGGCCAGCATCGAGTATCTGCTGGTGTTGCGAGAGCGAGACTACTTCCTGGGGTTCATCGGGGTGGGGGGCACCGGCAAGTCCAACGGCCGACTGCAGGCCTACGACATGCTGGGCCCGCTGTTGCGCACCGCGGCCAAGTCGATGGAGGCCGTCATTCTCTACGAGACCTCCATGAACGACGAGACCACGGGCCTCTACAACAAGCGCTACTTCAAACAGGCCTTGGGAACGGAGCTGCGCCGGGCCGATCGATATCAACAGCCCTGCAGCCTGCTGACCTTCGATATCGACGACTTCAAGAAGATCAACGACACCTATGGCCATGGGCAGGGCGACCTGGTGC
>DASYBA010000977.1:0-2471 GCA_036501005.1 Candidatus Xenobia bacterium
GCCGTCACCGACCAGTACGAGAGCAGCCTGGGCACCACCGCACGGATGGAACGCCCCATCAAGGTGCTAGGGGTGGCCCGAAAACTGCAAAGTGGAGGCAGCAGCCAGGGCCAGCCACGCTATTTCGTCCTGGTCGCCAACGCCGACCCAAAGAAGCCGCCCATCATGCTGGAGGTCAAGGAAGAGCTTCCACCACCACTAGCGGGCTGGGACCCCAAGAACCCCCAGAAGGCTGTGGCGGCCTCCAAGGCCCTGTGGACGGGCAACCTGGCGAAGGCCAATGCCAAACAGGTGGTGCAGGGCCAGAAGGCCATGGGAGGCTGCCCCAACGACCTGACCGGTTTCACCAACATCGACGGCATCCCCCATCTGGTGCGGGAACGGGAACCGTGCAAGGCCGCCCTGTCCGACACGGCCCTGACCTCGGTCGACGACATGACCAGTCTGGCCGAACAGCTTGGGAAAATCTACGCCCGGGCCCACGGCCGCAGCAACGGGCAAGCCGCGCTCATCCTCCACTGGGCGGGCGATCCCGAAGCCTTCAGCCAGAAGGCCCAGGCGTACGCGACGAAGACGACGCTCCAGGCCGGCGGTGACTGCGACGCTTATCGGGTCGCCCACCCCGATGCTTCCAAGGAGGCCGGCGTCCAGATTCCCGACCTGGGCGACTAAAGTGAGAGCAGCACCTCGTCGAGGCTCTGGAAGCGCTCTTCCGGGGCCTTGGCGAGCATGCGAAGCAGGATGTCGTCCAGCTCCGGCGGCACCGGCTTGCGGTGGGAAGGCGGCTCGGCGGCCTCGTACAGGTGACGGGTCAGCACGTCCAGCCTCTCGCCTCCTGCAAACGGCGTCGTGCCGACCAACATCTCGTAGCCAAGCACACCCAGGGCGTACTGATCGGCGGCCGGCGTAAGGCGAAGCCCGGTGACCTGTTCGGGGGCCATGTAGACCGGCGTGCCCAGGGTCGTGGCCGTCGTCGTGATGGCCCCCATGTACCGGCACCGGGCCAGCCCGAAGTCGGCAATCTTGACGTGCAGGTCGTCCACCACCAGAATGTTTTCGGGCTTCAGGTCGCGATGGACGACCCCCTGCCCATGCGCGTAGGCGACGGCTTCACAAATACGCTTGAACAGGGGCACGAAGCGTTCCACGGGCATGCCGTCGGGCAGCAAGGCCTGACGCAGATTGCCCCGCGGCGCGAGCTCCTCGACCAGGTACAGGTGCCCGCCATCCCGGCCGGCCGTGATGAAACGCACGATGCCAGGATGAGACAACCGCTTGAGAATCTCCACCTCGCGGATGAAACGGGGCACCTGCTTGGGGTCGGTCAGCGTCAGGACCTTGATGGCCACCTCCGCGCCTCCCCGCACGGAACGGCCCCGGTACAGCACCGCGGTGCTGCCCACGTCGACCATCGCCTGCAGGCGGTAGCGGCCCAGGATCAGCTCAGGCTGTGGCTTGGGGGGCTCCAGCCGCCGTAACAGGCGCGCCAGGACAGAGAGGGGAGAAAGCGCATCTGCATCCATTGCTCTGTCTTCACGTCATGGCCCAGAAAAGTTAACAATCTGGCAAAATAATAATTTCCCGCGCTGCAGACTTCGAAGGGAGGTTCAGGGGCAGGAGCAGGGGCACGGACAGGAGCAGGGGCAGGGGCTGGGGGTGGAACTGGGGGTGGAGCTGGGGATGTCGCCGGCGACGCACGGGTACCCCGGCAGGCACTGGGGGTGGTTGGGGTAGCCGTTGGGTGAGTCTGCGGTGGCAACCTGGGCAAAACCGCCGGCGGCCGTATAGCCCCACAGGGCGACCGCGGTCTGGCCGGCGGGCTGCCCGTTGGAGGTGCCGTCTGTATCGATCCACAGACAGTTGTTGACCGCATCCCAGTGCAGGCTGTTGATGGCGAATTTCAGCCCGGGCGGGAGGGCGATGGACGTCCAGTTGGAGAGCGCCACATTGTACATCCAGAGTTTCTGCGTGTCCGCCGTATAGACGTTGATCCCATCGGCCGCCACGCCCCGAGGCGATCCCATCAGGTCGCCCCGCAGCAGCCCAGACCAGGTGTCGGGTTGACCCGAAGCGCCGAGCGTCGCGGACCTCAAGCAGACGTCCCCCTGATCCGTCATCCACAGGACCTGGTGGGTGCCGTCATAGGCCAGTTGCGAGGGGGAGAGAAGCGGCCGGGAGGGGGGCGTCGGCATGTAGGGACCCTGCCAACTTCCGCCGCCAGAAGACGCCCATACGCCGCGAATATAGCTGTCGACGCACCAGGTGGTGTGACTATCGGTTGCCAGACCGGCCGGATAGCCGTTGGTCCTTCCCCCCCCATCCAGCAAGGGGGGCAACCCGGGACCCCACACGCTGCCCGGGTTGACCGGGCTGACGATGGCGTGGAAGCCGAAATACTGGGAATCGTCGACATCCAACTTCTTCAGACTGACATCGGCCAGCAGAGCCGACGGCTGCATGATGCCCGGGGC
>DASYBA010000978.1:0-7706 GCA_036501005.1 Candidatus Xenobia bacterium
CATCGAGCGCACGGCCGCCGCGGCCAACGACGCGCTCTTCTCCGTCCTGCCCGACAAGTTCTACGGCCACCAGGGCCACAACGACTCGGTGCTGGAGATGCCGGATGGCTTCCTCTCGCTGGCCAGCAGCAAGCGGTGTCAGCACCAGGCCTGCGTCGTCCAGGGCACGCCCGTGTACGGCATCCAGTTCCATCCCGAGCTGCGCCTGGCCGACCTCAAGGCGCGGCTGGCCCATTACGGCTACCTTAACAGTCCCGAGCGCCACGAGCTGATCAAGGACAACCTGCACGAGACGCCGGAGACCGAACCGATGATCCAGGCGTTCCTGCAGCAGTTCGTAGGACGGGTGGCGACAGGGCGCTCGTGAGACGGATTTCCTTCGCAGTGCTCGGCGTCGGGCGCATCGGGGCGCTGCACGCCGCCAACCTGACCGGCAGCATCCAAGGCGCCCGCCTGGTGGCGCTCGTCGACCCGGACCTCATCCGGGCTCGCTCGGTGCTGGAGGGCTGCGGCGTCGAGTCGGAGCTCCCGTGGGTGACCGACGACCTCGACCTGGTGCTGAAGGACGGCAGCGTCGACGCCGTGCTCATCGCCTCTCCGACGGACCAGCACGCCGAGCACCTGGTGCGCATCGCCCAGGCCGGCAAGGCCATCCTGTGCGAGAAGCCGGTCAGCCTCGATCTGGGTAAAGCGACGGCCGCCATCGAAGCCGTCAAGGCCGCCGGCGTGCCCATGCAGATTGCCTTCCAACGCCGCTACGACCCGTCCTACTGGGCGGCCAGCCAGGCCCTCAAGCACGGCGACATCGGGGCACTCGAGATGTTCCGTTCGGTGACGTGCGATCCATCGCCCGCCCCCATGTCGTACCTCCAGGGGTCCGGTGGCATCTTCTGCGACATGACGATTCACGACATCGATCTGGCCTTGTTCTACGGCGGCGAGGTGGAGGAAGTGACCGCCACGGGCGCGGTTCGTATCGTACCGGAGCTGGCCGCCATCGGCGACGTCGATACCGCGGTGCTGGCCCTCCGCTACAAGAGCGGCGCCCTGGGCGTGCTGCAAAGCTGGCGCCGCGCCGTGTATGGCTACGAGGCCTCGTGCGAGTTGTACGGGTCGAAAGGCAAGCTGGTCGTGCAGGACGGCCGGGCCACCGGGCTCACCCGCTTCAACGACCGGGGCGCGTGCGAAGACTACCCCAGTGGCTTCATCAGCCGGTTCCGGGAGGCCTATCGGTTGGAGGTCCAGGCCTTCGTCGATGCTCTGCTGCATCGTCGGGAGCCGTCCCCCGGGCCGGACGACGCGCTGGCCTCGCTACGGGTTGCCCTGGCCGCGACGCGTAGCTTGCGAGAGGGGCGGACGGTCAAGGTGGCGGAGGTAACGGCATGACAGTATCGACCCAGGACGGCGTCACGCCGGCGCAGGCCGGCTGGAAGTACCTGTCGTTCCAGGTCCATCGGCTGGCCGCCGGCCAGGTGCTGCAGGGCCGAAGCGGTGACGAAGAAGCCGTGCTGGTGCTGCTGGGCGGGCATTTGAAGTTCCGCCTCGGGGAGGTGAGCATCGACGCACCCGGCCGAGCCGACGTGTTTAGCGGACTCCCCTACTACGGCTACCTGCCGCGGCAGACGGACTGGCGGCTGGAAGCCGTGACGCCGTGTGAGGTGGCGTGGGGATCCGCGCCGACCACCCAGGATCATCCGGCGCGGCTCCTGGGTCCGAAGGATTGCCAGGTAGAGATGCGCGGCGCCCGCAATGTCGAACGGCAGATCACCCATCTGGTGGATCCGGGCTTCGGGTGTCACCGGCTCCTGTGCGTGGAGGTCTACACCCCCAGCGGCAATTGGTCCAGCTACCCGCCCCACCGTCACGATGCGCACGACCCGCCCCGCCAGGTCAAGCTCGAAGAAGTCTACTACTATCGCATGGCGCCGGATGGGTTTGCCTTCCAGCGATTGTACGGCGGCTCGACCGATCAGGTCGTCATGGCCAAGGATCGAGATGTCGTGCTGGTGCGCGACGGTTACCATCCGGTCGTGGCCGGGCCCGGTTACGACATCTACTATCTGAATTTGCTGGCGGGCGACCATCCTTCCTGGGCGGCCGCCGACGATCCTGACGTGGCCTGGGTGCGCGGCGTATGGAACAGCCCGCAGCCCTTGTCGTTGCCCATGCATCCATGAGACCTCTGGACCTCATCAGCGTCGGCCGCTGCATGGTCGACCTCTACTGTGACCAGGTGGGCAGTCCGGTGGCGCAAGGCCAGTCGCTCTCCATGTACATCGGCGGCTGCCCGACCAACGTGGCGGTCGGTGCCCGACGGCAAGGTCTGAAGGTCGCCATGCTGACCCGAGTCGGCGCGGAAGCGACCGGCGAGTTCGTCAAAGCGACCTTTGAACGAGAAGGGGTCGACGTATCGCATATCAAGGCCGACCCTGAGCATCGGACACCCATGGTGGTGGCGGGTATCGAACCTCCGTCTCACTTTCCTTTGACGTGGTATCGGGAGCGCACGGCCGACCTGGCGGTGACCGCGGAAGACTTTGATGACGCGTTTATCGGCTCCAGCCAGGCCGTATTGATTTCCGGCAATTCCCTCTCCACGGAGGCCTCGGCCCGCATGGTGGCAGCGCTGGTAGAAACCGCGCGGCGGGTCGGCACGAAGATCGTCTATGATATCGATTTTCGCCCGGTGCTGTGGGCGTCGTTGAATCCGGGCATGACAGCGCATGAGATGTCCGCGCGCATGCAAAGGTTCTTGCCCGCGGTGGATCTGCTGGTGGGCACGGAAGAGGAATACCAGGCCTTGATGGACCAGCCGGACGCCCAGGCCGCCTATGGCGCCGCCCACGCGCTGGCGCCCGGCGTGGCGGTCATGAAGCTGGGCAAGATGGGCGCGCTGGTGGCGCCGCCGGGAGGGCCGCCCGCGCATCACCCAGGGTTTCCGGTCGAGGTCTACAACACGCTGGGCGCCGGCGATGCGTTCCTCAGCGGATTTCTGGCGGCCTGGCTGCGGGAGGGCGACCTGGCCCGCTGCGCCCGTCAGGGCAACGCGTCCGGAGCGATTGTGGTGACCCGCCACGGCTGTGCCCCGGCCATGCCGTATGAGGCAGAAATCGAATACTTCCTCACTGAGCCGCCCGCCGATCCCCGGCAGGACAAAGAGCTCAACCGACTCCACGATCGGGGGGGGCGGACGCCCCTGCCGGCGGGGCTGAAGGTCCTGGAGTTGAAGCAGGCCCCCACCGAGGACTTCATCGCTTGTGTCGAACGGGCCTTCGACAGCTATGCCCTGATCGTGCCCTGGGGCATGTCGGACCGCCTGTCGGGTCTCGTGTTCGAGACCTTATCTCGCCCGGGCTATCCTCTATCGTTACACGGTCCCGGCGGCGACCCCGGGCTGGCCCTGCGGGAACGACCGCGGCACGTGGGGGTTCGTATTGTGGTCGACTTGAAGCCGTCTTCGGATGAGGTTCGAAGGGCCCAGGTCAGTATCTTGCAGCAGGTGCAGGCGGCCGCGACCGCCTGGGACCGGCGGTGGATGCTCGAACCCGTCGGTCCGTCCGGCATCGAGTGGGTGACGCCCGCCTTGCAGGAGCTGGCGGGCGCTGGCCTGACGCCGGACGTCTGGCTCCTGCCGGTCCCGCTGGATGGCGCGCAATGGGCGGAGTGGCGGGAGCTCCTGCCCGGCACGACCCGGCTCCTGCCCAATTCGAGGGTGACCCCGGCCGCCGCCATGGAGGCCCTGCAGACCGGCGCCGCCCCTGCGGAGGTCGTGCGGCTGCTGCAGATGGGAACGGGAGGAGCCGTCTCCCGTTTTTAGCGGCTTTCTTTGCTGATGATCTTGTCGATGAGGCCGTAGGCCTTGCCCTCTTCGGCGCTCATGAAGTAGTCGCGCTCGGTGTCCTGTCGAATCTTCTCGATAGGCTGTTTGGTGTGATTGGCCAGGATCTGGTTGAGCGTTTCGCGGGTGTGGATGATCTCCCGGGCGTGAATGTCGACGTCGGTGGCCTGGCCGCCGACGCCCTTGATCCAGGGCTGGTGGATGAGAATGCGGGAGAAGGGCAGGGCGTAGCGCTTGCCATCCTGGCCACCGGACAGCAGCAGGGCCGCCGCACTGGCCGCCATGCCCATGCAGATGGTCGACACGTCGGGCTTGACCAACTGCATGCAGTCGTAAATGGCGAGACCGGCCGTCACCGAACCGCCCGGGCTGTTGATGTAGATATCGATATCCTTGTCGGCGTCTTCCTGCTCGAGGTAGAGAAGCTGGGCGATGACCAGGTTGGCGACGGCATCATCGATGGCGTCGCCGACGAAAACGATGCGATTCTTGAGCAGTCTGGAATAGATGTCGTAGGACCGCTCCCCTCGTGCGGTCTGGTCGATCACCATGGGGACCAGATGCTGATTGCGAATCGTTTCCATATCGGTTGAACCTTCCTGTCTATCGAATCTAGCGGCCGTGGGTCTGGTAGTTCTCCGACGGTCATCGCCATCCTTTAGCTGGCGCCCCCGCCCGTTTGGCCTGGGTCTCATGGGGGGATTAAACCATGGTGAAAAAGGCTCTTGTGAGCCTGGCGTGTCTTTTACGGAGGTAATTGCGATGCAGAAGATTTTGTTCGGCCTGGCAGCCCTCATGGCCGTGCCGGCCCTGGCTCAGCAGCCGGTAGGGGTCACCGTAAACGGGAACCCCGTGACCTTCGATCAGCCGCCTGTGATGTCGGGCGGCCGGGTCCTGGTTCCTCTCCGAGGGGTGTTCGAGCGTCTCGGCGCGACCGTGACGTGGAACGCCGCCACCCGTTCCATCGTAGCGCAGACGGGCAGCACCCAGGTCGATCTGGCGGTGGGCTCGACCCAGGCCACCGTCAATGGGCAGGCGGCGGCGATGGATAGCCCGCCCATCCTGGTCAACGCCCGGGCCATGGTCCCACTCCGTTTCGTGAGTCAGGCCCTGGGGGCCACGGTCAACTGGGATGCCAACCAACAACGGGTGGCCATTCTGGGGGGCACTGCCGTGCCCCCCTCCGTCACCTACGCACCGCCCGCTCCGGCGCAGGCAGAAGAGCCAAGCATCAGCCGCATCAACCTCAACAGCCACCACCTCGGCCTGGGACAGGATCTGCGGGTGACCATGTATGGCACCCCCGGGGGGCGGGCTGAATTCGGCCTCAACGGGCAGACGGGGTTCGCCATGCGGGAGGCGTCCGCCGGCGTGTACCAAGGCGAGTACCGGGTCCGCCCGTCCGACCTCAATCCGGAGGCGATCGTGCGGTGCCGCCTGACGCTTGAAAATGGCCAGACGGTGAGTCTGAACGCCGATCGTCCCGTCGCCCTGCAAGGCCGCGAGATGGGTCAGGAGCGCCGTCTCATCGGGTCGGTCGTCGACAACGCGGCCGGCCAGACGCTGCACCTGGGGCAAGAGCTGCAGGTGACGATGCGGGGCGTCCCGGGCGGCCAGGCGTTCTTCGAGGTGGGCAACCACCAGCGCATTCCCATGCACGAGGTCTCGAATGGAACCTATGTCGGCAGCATGACGGTCGGCATGGGCGACGTCTATCCCGACGCCCGGGTGCGAGTGCACCTGCGCACGGGCAACGGCGACACGGCCGAGATGCTGGCCCCCGCGCCCGTCAGCATGGACGGCCGCATCCAGATCCGCTTCTAGGCACGTCGTCCCGACGGGGTCTCAGTTTGACCCCGCCGCGAGGCGTGGTATGAAGCGCGTGATGAGACGGGGGGAATTGGCGTTTTGGAGTCCTCCATATGCGTAGATTGTTTGTCCTCCTGGCCTTGCTGCTGCTGGCCGTACCGGCCACGGCCCACACTCATCCGCTGCTGCCTTACGCGCAGCCCACCATCAACCGCATTGTCCTGGACAACGGCAGTCTGCCGGCACGTCCTCTAGGCGCCAACGACGTGCTGCAGGTGACCATGTACGGCACCCCGGGCGGGGTGGCCAGCTTCGACGTGGCCGGATTGGTCGCCATACCCATGAACGAGGTGTCGCCGGGCGTCTACCAGGGCGACTACGCCATTCAACCGAACGACTTGTATCGAAACGTGGGCGTGATCTGCCACCTGATCATGGCTGACGGTTCCGCCGTCGCCCTCACTTCCACCGACAACCTCTTTATCGAAGGCACGGTCGGCATGCTCCCGCAGCACATCATCTATTCGGTGGTGCATAACGGGGGGCTCTCAACCCTGCGCTTCGGCGACCAGTTGCGTGTGACCATGGTCGGCGTGGCGGGCGGTCTGGCGACCTTTGACGTGGGCAGCGAGCACCGTCTGCCGATGACGGAGGTTTCGCCCGGCACATACGTCGGCACCATGACGGTCGGTCTGGCGGATCAGGCCAGCTCGGCGCCCGTCATCGTGCACTTGACGCTGCCCGACGGCCAGACGGCCCAGGTCATGTCGCCTGTGTCCGTCGGCATCGACGGCGCCATTCTCACCCCCCACTTCTAAAGAAGTGGTTAACCCGAAGGGACTCGCCGGAAGCCCGTGGAAGCGGCGTCGCCTATGAAAAGATGGCTTCTATTGCTGCTGCTGCTCGAGCTTCCGGCGTGGGCCCAGGGCCCTCGCATCTCGGTGCTGGTCAACGGCCAGCCGGTGGCTTTTGACCAGCCCCCCATCATGGTGGGGGGGCGAGTGCTGGTGCCCTTGCGGGGCGTGTTCCAACAGTTGGGGGCCACCGTCGTGTACAATCCGGCCGACCGCTCCATCAACGCCCAGAATGAGGCTACGTCCATCAGCCTGGCCGTGGGACAGCGAACCGCCACGGTGGGAGGGAGCCCTCGAGAGATGGACACCCCACCCATCCTGGTGGGCGGGCGCGCCCTGGTGCCGCTCCGCTTCCTCAGCCAGGCGCTGGGCGCCCGGGTGGACTGGCATCCGGATCGGGGGCTGGTCACCGTGAATTCGATAGAGGCCCAGGCTCCGCCGCCGCCACCAAGCTACGGACCGCTCATCCAGCGAGTCGAGTTGAGTTCCCGGGGCCCCCTGGTGCCCGGCCAGGTGCTCCACGTGCGGATGCTGGGCGCCCCCGGCGGTCAGGCCCACTTCGACCTGGGCGAGAATCGGGACATTCCCATGGTGGAAGAGTCTCCTGGACGCTACGAGGGCGGTTACACGGTGCGGCTGAACGATCACGAACGCGAGGCGCCAGTGGTCTGCCACCTGCACATGCCGGATGGGCAGCGCGCCCGGCAGGAGGGGCCCTGGCGGGTCGCCCTCGGCCCCCCCGCAGGCACGTGGCAGCGACCGAGACGCGGCTTGATCCAGAACGTTACGCACAATGGCAGGGCGCCGCTTTACCCAGGCCAGATTCTGGAGGTCACCATGAGCGGGGCCCCGGGAGGTCAGGCCACGTTCGGCGTCGGGTATGTCCGCAACATTCCCATGCGAGAAGTTTCACCTGGGACCTATGTCGGTAGTTGGACCGTTCCGCCCGGGCCGCGCAACCCGGCGGTGCCGGTGATCGTGCGGTTGCGTCTATCGAATGGCGAGCAGCAAGACCGGCGCGGCGCCAACGTCAACCTGATGGGTGGTCCGTAAGAACCCGCCAAGCAGGACGAGCAGGACCCCGGTGCAGAAGTCCTTGAATGAGATTAATTCAAGGGGGTCGACCATGAAGCGACTTGTCGGGGCGATGCTGGGGGTCTGGCTCGCCGCATCCTGCCTGGCGGCGGCCGACGTGCTGCCCGGGC
>DASYBA010000979.1:0-2613 GCA_036501005.1 Candidatus Xenobia bacterium
TTCCCACGACCATTGGTCGGCCTGGTCCAGGTTTGCGCCCCCAATCAAGCTGGTGTAATCGGGGGGTAGCTCTGACTCGTTGGCCTCACATCTGAGAACCAACCTCTTCCGCCCGCGACGAATGGCCACCACCTCGCCTGCGGCCACCTCATCCAGCAGCCGGAACCAATTCTTGCGCGCTTCGGATGCTGTTACACTCTTCACATGTACATTGTACAACCGGCGTGCCTGAGCGTCAATGCCCCCGCCCAGACCTTCACAAAGCGACACACCGTGCAGCGCAAAACCGATATAACGGTTGTTTCTGCCCCGCAAAACCGCCCGGGCGGTTTTGACGCACCTGTCGGAGAATCAGCGCCGGACGCGGCGTTCGCGGATACTCTCGCCGCCCATGCAGCAAGCCGCCGCCCATCGCGCTCAGCCCGGCGGACATCGCCTGGTGCGACCCGCTTCTGGCGTCTCAACGAGCCATGCGTTGATGGAGATATCGATTCAGCGACGCTGCGATGGTGGCGGCCAGGCGCTCCTGGAAGTCGGGCTGGGCCAGCTCTGCCCCTTCCTGCGGGTTGGTGATGTACGCCGTCTCAATCAATACGGCGGGTACGGTGGTGTGTCGCAAGACGTAGAACGGGCTTTGCACGGGGGCTGCACCCAGGTCCTGCGCCAGCATCTGGGCCAGCGGGTAGTCGATAGACTTGTTCCAGTGGATGGTCGTCCCCTGCGCTCCTGTATTCAAAGATGCGTTGCAATGGATGCTGACAAAAAGATCCACGCCCGGCGCACTCGCGACCGCGGTTCGCATGCCCAGTTCGACATCGTTCGGCGACCCTGCCCAGCTCAGGTCCCGGTCGTCGCTGCGGGTCATCAACACCCGCCAGCCCGCCGTCTCAAGATCTTTCTGCAGGGCCTTGGCGATGTCCAGCGTCACGGTCTTCTCCATCACGCCGGAGAAGGGGGATATGGCGCCGGGATCCGATCCGCCGTGGCCCGCGTCGATGACGATCACGCCGTTGCCCGTGCCAATCACGGGCGTCGACATGGCCACCGGCGGTATCAGCACGACCCGCTCAGCTTCCACCGCGTGCTGCCAGGTGGGGTTGAAGGTCAACTGGAGCCGGGTCGGCGCCGTGGCCCCGCCCCGACTGACCACCTCTACGGTGACGCCGGCCAGGACCGTGCGGTCGGGCAGCCGACACGCGGTATTATCGAACAGCAGGGCCCAGGTGCCGTCCGGATTGGGCAAAGGCCGCCACGGCAAGGGGCCGACGCCCGACACGGCCAGGCTTTCTCCGCCCGGGCCGGGGGTCTGGGCCACCCCGGTGATGGTCGATACGAGCTGGTAGTCGCCGTCGCCCACGGGCGCCAGCGTCAGCCCCACAAGCTGGCAGAAACAACTCAACGACAGCACGACCTCGCCATTGTGCGGCAAGGCTCCGGCCGGATCGAAAAGGCCCTGGCCCGCGATCTGGCCGCGTCCGGAGTTGACGTCCCAGGACCCCAGGGCCGAGGTCACCGTGTCCGAGCTGACCTGGATGCTGGCCTTCAACCGTGCCAGGAGCGCGACGACCGCGGGGTCGGACAACGACAGGTAGGGATCCCGAGCCACCCGCACCGCCATGGGCACAGGGTGAAAGGTCATGAGGTCCGTGCCCACCCGAATGGTGAGGTGGGTCGGACTGAACACGAACGGATCGGCTGCCGCGACCGCCCACAGCAAAAGCCATAGGCAGAGCGCCCGTCTCACACTTGCTTTTCGATATATTGACTGACGCGGGCGCTGAACTCTTTGAGCTTCTTGAGGTCGGACTGGCGGAACGCGCCCGACTGGATCACGTTGTCGACGTAGACGACGCCCCAGACCGCTTCGTGCACGAAGACCGGCTCGCAGATGGCCGACCGGAGGCCGGACAAGATGACGCTGGTGGTCTCGCTGAAGCGCTTGTCTTCCAGCGCATCGTGGGTCAAAATACCCCGTTTCTGGGTGACCGCGCGGCGCAGCAGGCTCTGGCTGATCTGGCCGGTGGTCCAGGCCGTCTCCCGGTCCAGGCCGAAGGCCGCGTCGATTCGCATGGCATCGCTGTCAGGCACACACACGGCAATCAAGCCTCGCTGGGCACTGACCAGGGCGACAGCCTGCTCGAGAAGTTCCTGTAGCCCCACCTGGATGGTGGGGCCTTCCGATTCAACTGACATTGGTTTGAAGGTCCCTATCGCTTACGGTTTGGGTACCTTCATTTCCCTCTCGAGCCCGGCCAGGCCTTCTTCGCCAAACACCTGCAGCAGGGTTTCGGAACGGCCCCGTTCAGCGGCCGTCTCCTTGCCTCGGCGGCTCAACACGTATTTCGCCGTGCCGCTGACGTTGGGATCGGAGTCGGTGACGGCCTTCTGGATGATCTCGAACGCTTCTGCCAATCGCAAAGCACTGAGCGCCCACACCGCGGCGGCCCGCACGGGCGAGGCGCAGCCCCCGGACAGGAAGCCTTTCTTGAGGAGGACGTTGCGGAGAATGGGCAGCGCCTCCATGTGCCCGATGTGGCCCAGGGCCTGACAGATCTGCTCCTGGATGCGCACCGAGTCGCCACCCTTGCGCAGCACGATCTTGTCGAGCAGCGT
>DASYBA010000980.1:0-2687 GCA_036501005.1 Candidatus Xenobia bacterium
TCCCAACGCCCCTACGACCAATGCCCCCGCTAGCTTCGCGTTCATGCCTCCGCCTTTCTTGCTCCCGTGAAGAATACTCACCCACTATAGCGGGCGCATTTGGTACCCGTCAATCCTGGCGACTGCAATTTTTGGCAGAGTCATGGCCCGCTTCGAGAGGAAAGTCGCGACAACGGCTCGAGAGCTTCGGGCCGAGGGTCCTGGTGGACCCGTGGCAGGATCTCGAGCCGTCGCTGGTGCGGCTGCTGGGGACGGACTAGGCTTTCTTTCGCCGCTCCACCAGGATGGTGAGGGCAGCCCCACGGCTGCCAGGGCGCTGGCCATCGACTTGGGATCCACTTCCGGGGCTCCCGGTGGGGTACCGAAGCCGCCGATCAGGTTGTCGGCGAGGAAGGCCGTCGGGAGTCCAGAATCATCGGTCTTGAAGGTGATGGTGTTGCTTCCATTGTGGAATCCGGTGCTGATGGTAAAGGGGTGGATAGCCGCAAAGTTGCAGCCCGAGCAGCCGGTGAGGCTGACGCCCGTGTGTAGTTGGCTCTAGGCAGGGGTGCCGCATTAAGATAAAGTCCCCCGTCAAGGACTTGACAGAGTTCGCCGGTCAAGCAGCTCGCTTGCACCGGAGGTCACCGGTCGTGTTTCGCTCCCACAGCGCACTGTTCGCTCTGGGAAGCGCACATTGAGGGGGGTGTTCGCTCCCGGGACGAACATCGGCAGCTTACCGTCTTGGCTGGCTCAGTTGACATCGTGGCCACGGGCATGATAGATTAGCGGTGCTTCAAGGGCTATTAGCTCAGTTGGTTAGAGCGCGTCCCTGATAAGGACGAGGTCTGTGGTTCGAGTCCACAATGGCCCAACACGACAAGACTGAAACGGCATGGCGAGGTTTCAGGCCGTTTTATCATTCGTGGCACAGCCCGGCACGCCGGGAGCCTCCCGCCCGAGGGTCAGGTCAACGACCAGGCGGCTGCGTGCCGTACCTGGCCTTTTCCCCCGCTTCGAGTTGTGCCACGACTTCCCGTGCCCGGTCCGAGTCTCGTTGGTACTGAAGCTGGTCGATGGCACCCTGGGATAGAAAGGAATGATCCTGCGGTTCCACCGGTGCCGTAGACGGTTGCGTCGCGGGCTGAGAGGTCGGATCGATATGTGTCGGATCCCCCGGCTTGCCGTCAATCTGGATGCCCATCTGCTTGGCTGCCAACAGCATCATCCGGGTACTGTCGGTTGGACTCATGGAAAGCATGGTGAAATCTCCCTGCGCACTTTTGTCTATTGGGTTCTATATACCGACATTGTCTCTTTGAGGCCTTGACAGGTTGTAAATTTTGTTAAAACCATGTAAATTTCGTCAGAAATCTGGCGTTGCCGCTTGCTTGACGATTGTCCCTTTGAAAAATACTCATGATGGGGCAAAGGAGATCAAGACCGTCGGGGAAGAGGGCTTCATCCGGACATCTCAGGAGGTCCCCGTGGAAGAGTTCTTTGACGACGTGCGACAAGCCCAGATCACCAAGGACTACGGCGACGGGAGATATGACGTCAAAGTCCTGGGGCGCACCCACCCCTTCGCCGCCATCCGGCCGCACGGGCGCACCGCCCACCGGGTCGGAGAAACGGTCGGCATCAGATACCTGGGCAGCGGCATCGTCGAGCTTTTGGCGCAACCCTCGCACCCTCCGGCCGCCTGACCTGTTCGCAGACCCGCCGCCCATTGCTGGGATCCAGGGAGCCTGAACAGGCCCAGGGAACAGTATCGATTGATGCAGTGCGATCGGTGCCGGCTGGAGTCACCCCAGGCCGCCTGGTTCAAGCCCGTCCGCAGCCGGTGGCGACGGAAGGCGTTCTACGCGGGCACCGCCGCTGGCGTAAAGCCTGCGTGCTGCTGGGAGGACCACTGGTCAACGTGGGGCTGGCCCTGGCCGGCCTGTGCGTGATGCCCCCCCTCTCTCTCGTGCCGTGGGCCGCGGTTCTGGGCACGGTGGTGGTCAACGTCTGGAAAGCGCTGTACAACCTTCTGCCCGGCCAGGGCATGGCCGCCGGCACCGTGGTGCTCAGGGACGGGCAGCAACTGTGGGCGCTCTTGCGGGCGCCCCGCAACAGAGCGTGCTGCCTCGAGGCGCGAGAGGCCCAGTCCATCAAGCGGGCGGTTCGCCGCCGCCTGGGCTGCGACCCATGGATGGATCGTATCGAAAGGCTTGCAGGTCAGGGGGTAACCATCTAGTGGCCGTCTATGTCGACCACATGCGGGCGCCCTTTCGGGGCATGATCATGTGCCACATGCTGGCCGATACCATCGACGAGCTGCACGACATGGCCGACCGTATCGGCATGCCCCGGCGGGCCTTCCAGAACAGACCCGGCGGCACCCCGCACTACGACATCACCTGGGAGCGGCGAGCCCTGGCCGTTGAATCCGGTGCCGTCGAAATCGGGCGCCGCCAAGTGGTCGCCATCATCCGACAGTACCGAGGGCTTACTTCTTCGGACGGGTCGTCGCCTTCGGCTTCAAGGTCTGCACGTATTCCCAACTACGGGCAAACCACTCCTTCACCACCGCATCATCCTTGAAGACCGCCTCAGGCACCTCGACATACTCTTTCATGACGGCGCCGTGGGCGACGTGCAAGCGGGTCTTGAACTGCTCGATGAACGCCTCTCGATCGGGCGCCGACAGCCGCAGCACCAGCGTG
>DASYBA010000981.1:0-2582 GCA_036501005.1 Candidatus Xenobia bacterium
CCCCCCGAGAGCCTCGCGCCGGCGCTGACCTCGGCGCCCGGTTCCAGCACGATGGGGAGGCCATCGCGTCCCGTGCCCGTGCCCGTGCCTTCGACGATGCGAGCCGTGAGGGGCACGCGCTGTCCGGAATCGATCCGAATGACCGCCCCCGGATGGGCGGAGGGCGCTTCGGCCAGGCGGCCTTCATAGCGTTCCCAGGCGCCTCGGCGAGCGATGACTTCGCTCAGCAGGCGCACCGATTCGATGCCCGTCAAGACCAGTCCCAGCACGCTTTCCGACAGGGCGAGGCTGACGACGATGGGGCCGAACAGCATGAGGTCGGCGGCGGTGCGGCCCATCAGGCGGCGCATCCACAAACGGACGATGGGAAAACCCTGGGCCAGGCCGAGCAGCCCGGCAATGCGGGCCGGACCGGCCGCGGGAATCAAGGGCTGGTCGGCCCGCAGCAAGCGCCGGGTCGCAATCATGCCCAGACCCAGCGCAGCCCCTACCACCCGCACAGTGCCCTGGATGAGGGGGCCCGGATCGAGGGGGTGGTGGATGAGGTCTTCTTCGGGAATGCCCGGCAGTTCGAAGTGGGTAACTTCGGCGATGATCTCCTCGAGCTCGAACAGGTGCTCGGGAAACTCCACCAGCATGCGGCTGGTCAGGGGGTTGACCACGACTTTGACGCCCGGCCGTCGCTGCTGGAGGTGGTGCACGATCTTGCTGCCCAGGCTGGGGTCGCGATCGAGGCCCCGTACCGTGATGCGGGCCCGCTTGTAGTCGCCCCGCTGGTGCACGACGACGGAGGGGCGGGTGATGACCGGGACTTCCGACGGGCTCTCGCTCCCGTTCAGGAAAGGGGCCCGATGGGCGACCTCGCGCACCAGTCGATCGACCGCGATCTGGCTCTCGTCGAAGAAGACCAGTACGTTCTGGGTGGCCGGGCTGGCCTGCGCGGTACGCACCCCGCGCAGCCCCAGGAGGTGCGCCTCCAGCGCCTGCTTGTCTCCGCCCTTCCAGAGCGGACAGTGGATGCGAACTCGTCCCTGGGTGCGGGAAAGCGGATAGGCGGCGGGGGTCAACGCGGGGCTAACGGGGGGATTGCCAGCGGCGGCGCAGGTCCTGCGCCTCCACCATCATGTCTTCCGCCTCTTCTCGAGCCCGATGGGTCACCCGGTTGAGCCACTTGCCGGCCTCGGCCACGTACTGGCCCACCCGTTGCCCGATCTGGTCGAAGGTCTCTTCGGCGCGGCTATAAGGGTCGCCGTCTTCGACGCGCTTGCCGTTGTGATGTCCGCGCTGCGAGTCGAGAACGACTTCGCCGTCGGGCGTCTCACTCATGGGCCGCCCCCTTGGTTTTCTTCTTGCTGGCGGCGTGTTCGTGGGCCTCGCCGCCCTCGCTCTTGTGGTCGGCTTCGGCCACCGCGTCCTTGACGCCCTTGACCGTACTGCGGGCGAATCCGGTCACGGCGTCGCCCGCCATCATCAGCCCCGCAAGACCGTAAACGGCGCCCTGCCGCAAAACGCGGCGTACCTTGGGAGAAGCCACCACTGCCGTGACGGCCACCGCTACCGCCACTTCGGGTTCCATGTAGTCGTCGAGCATGTCCAACAGCCTCCTGTCTAGTCCCTTGAAAGGGGTGTGTGTTTCCACTGGCCGGCCGGAATGTCCTGTACCCTGGTACCCAGACCCGGCCCCGAAGTCCATCTTCCCATGAGATGGCTCTCATCCAGACGAGACAAGAACAGGCTAGTTGGAGAGCAGGGCCTCCATGTTGACGAGGCGGAACACCCGCTGCACCGAGTGGGAGATGTCGTCGATGACCAACGGGCGCCGCTCGCCCTGCAGGCGTGCGGCGGCTTCCAGCAGCACCTTGAGCCCGCTGGATTCGATGAAGCTGACCTGGCGCAGGTTGAGGTGAATGGGGTGCACCCCCTGGTCCATCGCCCCCCGCAGGGTCTCCCTCAAGCGGGGGCAGGACGCGGCGTCCACCTCTCCGCTCAACTCGAGCGTGATGACGCCATTGGTCTGGTGGGACACGATGTCGAGAACGGACATGACCCATGCACTATACTGCCGGCGGTTTGCTCGATCCAGCCTACCCTGGTATTCGACCGGGTATCCTTGGGTATACCTACTCGACCAGGCGCATGCGCAAGGCGGTAATGGCGGCCTGCGTCCGATCGGCCGCGCCCAGCTTGGCCATGAGCGACTGGACGTGCTTTTTGACGGTAATCTCGGCCAGGTGAAGCTCGCCCGCGATCTGGCGGTTGCTCCGCCCCTTGGCCAGGAGACCCAGCACCTCCGTCTCTCGAGCCGTGAGGTCCGGATGCTTGACGATGCCCGCCGCGGCCGGCTGGACCACTCGCCGGAGGAGATCCGGCTGGACCACCGCCCCCCCCTGGCAGACCGCCCGGATGGACGAGAGAATCAACTGTTCCGGAGCTCCCTTGACCAGGTAGCCGGCGGCGCCCGCGTGCACCGCGTCGACGAGGTAGCTCTCGCTATCGTAGACAGTCAGCATGAGCACGTTGGTTTCGGGTCGGCGGGCCTTGATCTGACGCGCGGCTTCAAGACCGCTCACGTCGGGCAGGTT
>DASYBA010000982.1:0-4462 GCA_036501005.1 Candidatus Xenobia bacterium
CCCGTGCAGATGGACCCCATCTCGTGGCCCATGGTCGTGGCCGACAACGTCTCTTCCGTGTCCACCGTGGCCGTGTTGCCCGCCAACTTCATGCTCACGACCTTCAGGCTTTCCTTGCCCGTCGTCTGGAGCTGCTGCTTCATGACGTCCTGGTACTTGTCGCGGCTGAGCTCCGTCCCGTCTTTCATGCGGGCCGTGAAATCCGGCGTCGTCATCTTCATGACCGTCGGCAGGTCGTGCTTCACATAGGCCTTCTGGTACTGGTCGTACCACTTGCGAATATCGGTTTCATCTCGCTTCGCGTCGGCCCAGACTGGGGTGCACAGCAACAATAGCAGCAACAGGTAACGCATGGGCTCGCCGCTTCCGTCCCCGGCCCCGGGATCCTTCACCAGGAACCCGGCACCACCTCAACAGGTTGTAAGGGAGGAAGTAACCGCGGGCATGGCGAACCAGCTTTGCTTCAATCCAGGCAAGGTGGTTCCATACGTACAATGCCGCACAGTCTCGACGACCTCCTCAAGCACGCTGAAAGCAAATTCACCCTCGTGACCATGGTCATGCGCCGAGCGCAAGACCTGAACAACGGGGCTCGACCCATCGTTGCGCCGGGCGACAACAAGGTCGTGACTGTCGCCATGGACGAAATTGCCACCGGACAGATCAAGCCGGTGCAGACCGATCGTCCGCCCAAGCGCGGCGTTCCCACGTCCCGTCGCACCATCCCGCTCGAAGATCTCGCAGCCTAGCCGGGAACGCCGGACCAGCACCCTAGGTTGAGCCATTCTTAGAGGGGCGATTCACCTGCTCTCGAAAGCCATGTGAATAGCCTTGGGTTTTGTGCGACCGTTGGGGCTGGAGGAGCAGGTTGGCAGTTGGAGAGTCGATGATCGGTGGCCCGGCGTCGCGGCCTTTGATCCAACGAATCAAAGAGCATCGCTACCGTTACGCGCCCAAAGTCATGCGCGTCCTGGGCGCCATTCACGGGTTTTTCCCCATCACCGCGGCCGGCCTGGCTCTGGTGGGCGCCTCCTGGTTTGCCGTCTTGTGGGAAGGCATGGATCACCTGGACCTGGTGCTCCTGGTGGCGGGCTTGACCCTCATCCTGATCACCGGCCTCATGGTGCTGGTGGTCGTCACCGCCGCCATCTATTTGCACCTGGGCGTGCGGGGCGCGCACAGTCGACGCCCCCTCAGCCTGGAAGCCGAAACGTTCCAATGGACGGGGTTCCAGACGTCGTTCCAACCCTGGATTCCGTGGGTCATCGTGGAGTGGCGCTGGCTGACAGACGGACGAGTCGATCCCGACATCCTGGTCACCCTTCCTCGCGAAGAGCGCTCCCTGGTGGAGACCATCCAGCCCGCCCACCGCGGCGTCTATCGAAAGCTGGTCCGACGAATGACGGTGCGTGACTTGTTGGGGCTGGCATGCATTACCTGGGACGTCCCCGAAGCCAGCGACTTCCAGATCCTCCCTTCCAGAGGGCGCCTGGACGACCTCATCGTGCTGAGCTCGCTCTATCGAGGCGACGACCTGTCGGACCCTCGAGGAGACCCCCACGGCGATCGCGTGGACATGCGCCAATATGCCCACGGCGACTCCCCCCGCATGATCCTGTGGAAGGTGTACGCACGGTCGCGCAAGCTGATGGTGCGCATTCCCGAGCGAGCCATTACCGCCCGACCGCGGGTGTGCGGCTACATGGTCGGAGGCGCCGACACTGAGCCCGTGTCCGGTCTGGCTCGAGTCGTGCTCGAGCGCAACCTGCTGGGCGAGGGCTGGCGGTTCGGGGCCGACGGCACGCCCGGCCACACCTCCATCCTGCCCGAGGCCCTGCGCATGGTCGCCCAGTCCGGCACCCTGCCCGAACACACGACCCCAGGCAGCGGCTTGCAGACGTATATCGAAACCGCCCAGAAAGAGGGCTACGGATCGCTTTTCCTGTTTGTTCCAAGCCGCAGCGCGGCGTGGGTTGGTCGAGTCAAGACGGCCCTGGCCACCTCGTCTCTCAAGGTCTCCCTTTTTGTGGGCAGCGACTGTCTGGTCGACGCGCCCGCCCCTGAACCGCGGTGGCGCCGCTGGGTGCTCAAAAAGCCGCCCGATCGGGGGCCCGGCGCCGAGGCGATGGCCCAGGTTGCCGCCCACTTTCAACACACCGTGCAGGAGGTGTGGAGGGTCGATCGGCAGGCTGGGCGCCTGTTTTGCGATACCTCGGCAGGGGGGCAGGCAGCATGGTAAGGGAGCGTATCTGGGGAGCCCTGGGCGCTGTCGTCTGGGCCCTGGCGGCCGGCATCCTGGCGTGGCAGTTGACCTTGTCGCTGGCGGCCTGGAGCGCCGTCGGGGCCGTCCTGCTCGGCGTGTTTCTCGCGCCCAGGCTGGCCGATTCCCGGGTGCGCTTTGGCGTCGTCTGGTTGGGCGGCGTGTGCCTGTGCGCCTTGGTCCTGATGTTCACCGCCCTGTTGCGCGGCGCCCCGCTCGCCCCCACCATCCTGGGTCCGCTGCTGGCCTTCAGTCTGTCGGAGATTCTGCGCTGGTTCTGCCTGACGTTCATCCTGGTCATCGTGCTCCGGGCTTCCAGCCTGCGCTATCGGGCGTTCCTGGTCTTGGAGGTGGCGTTGGTAGCCACCATCTTCGCGGCCATCTTCGCGGGGCACCGGGAGGGCTTCATCAACCGGCCGTACTTCCTGGTCGACCCTATCTGGGCCAAGGGGCTCGACCCCCTACCCGCCTTCCTGGCCATCGGCGCGGCGGTGGCGGCCCTGGTCGTCATCCTGGTGGCGACCCAGAAGATGGAGCGCCGCAACCTGCTCGACCTGGGCCTCCTGCTCCTGCTCATCGTGGGCATCTTTGCCATGCTGCCCGAGCACAAGATCAAGGACATTCCCAAGATCCGGGAGCAGCTCGAGGGCAAGCCCAAGACGCAGGGCAAGCACCCGTCAGGCAAACACAAGGGCAACAAGCAGGACGGCGACGGCAAGGGGACGCCCAGTCCTACCCCCGCGGGCCAGACGCCGCCCGACTGGCCGGAGCTTCGCTTTGAAGATCAACCGAGTGGCGGCAGCAACCAGCCGGTAGCCGTCGTCATCCTGCACGGCGACACCGATCCGGCCTCCGATTGGTACTACTTCCGCCAGACAGCCTTCAGCCTGTACAACGGCCAGCGCTTGATCCGGGACACCACCGGCCAGGCCGATCGAGATCTGCCTGAGTTCTTCCCCACCAGCGTGACGCCCGTGGATCATGCTCCGACCGTCCCCGGCACCGAGGTCGACGAGAACACCACGGTCGCCCTGCTGACGCAGCACTCGCGACCCTTTGCCCTGGTCGACCCGACCTCGCTGTCGTCGGCCGACAATCCGGACCCTCGCCGTTTTCAGCGAGCCTATGAGGTTTCATCGCAGATCCTGACCAAGGGGCTGCTCCAGCTCCTGCCTTATGACGCCACGGTTCCCCTGCCGCCCGACTGGCACGTGCCCATGCCCTCGGACGCCCTCCGCCAGCACTATCTTGACGCCCCGGCCGACGACCGATACAAGAAGCTGGTCGATCAAATCCTGGCCAACGTGCGCCCCGAAATGCGGGACAACGCCGTGGCACGGGCGTCAGCCATCAAACTGTGGCTGGAGAAGAACGGCACCTACAGTCTGACCTCGAAGTACGCCGACAGCGAAGACCCGGTCAGCGACTTCCTCTTCGGCGACAAGACCGGGTACTGCGTGTTCTTTGCGCACGCCGCCACCTATCTCTTCCGCACCGCCGGCGTTCCCGCCCGAGTCGCGGCGGGCTACGCGGTCAGCGCGCGGAGCCGTGGGAGCGGGTCGGCTTTGCTCATTCGCGAAGAAGACTCGCATGCGTGGCCGGAGATCTACCTGCAGGGCATCGGCTGGGTCGTTCTCGACATCATTCCGGAGAAGTCCATCGCCCAACAGGAAGACCCGGTAGACACCGGTCAGCAGCAGATGCTGGGCGACATGGCCCGCAAGGGGGCCACCAATCCAGAGAGCCAGCAAAAGCATCACGGCGACCTGCAGGAGATGCTGCGGGCGCTGATCGTGTGGTTGCTGCACGAGGCCAAGCCCGCCATCCTGATGTTCCTCATGGCCATGTACGTATGGAAGATCGTGCGCCGAGTCCAGCCCTGGCTCTGCCCGGAGAGTCGAGTGCCGGTGCTGGCCTATCGGACGGCCCTGGACGAACTGGCTGACGTGGGCCGGGTGCGGCGTTTCGGCCAGACCCGCGAGGGCTTTGCCGAGTCGCAAGCGCAGGTGTGCCCGCGCCTCTCGGACCTCACCATCCTGCACCTGCAGGCCACCATGGGCGATCAGCGCCCGAGGTTCGATCGCAAGACCGTGCTGGGCTGGATCCAGGAAATTGCGCGCCAGGCCGGGTGCGCGACCCCCTGGTATCGGCGGTTGTGGGGCATCATCAATCCCATCGCCTGGTGGCGAGTCAGATAGGAGA
>DASYBA010000983.1:0-9055 GCA_036501005.1 Candidatus Xenobia bacterium
ACACCCTGTAGACAGTTAGCCAGGAGACGCCGGATGGAGGCCCAGAACGGACGGCACCCGCTCCGGACAGGCGAGCCTCAGGAATCCATAGCCGATGCCCGCCAGACCCGTCATCAGCCCGGGCACCTCCACATGGCCCGGGTGCGAGCATTGCCACCCTCGGGCAGCCACCTCCTGGACCAGCCCATCGGCCCTTGCCAATACCGCCTGCCGCCATGCCCCGCCTTGCACCAGGTCGCTGGCCAACAGCAGACAATCGATATTGCCCAGCGCCCCATGGCACAGCGAGTGGCCAGTCCCGCATTCGGCCACGGCTGCGACAGCGTTCTCGACCGCCTCCCCGAACTGTCCCGTGCAGCGCCACGCCCGCGCCCGGCTCACAGCGATACCGGGCGCTCCATGGCACCACGCCGATACGGCTCGATCGTCATCGGTCCAACGTCCATCCGACAGGTGCGCCATTTCCCGGCGGGTCGCGTCGCACGCGGCGTCCAGGAATCGCCGTTCGGTGGTGCGTTCATACAGATCGAACAGGGCCCATGCCAGCCCGGCCGCCCCGTGCGAGAAGCCACGTTGAAAACGAAGGCCCTCACACCCCTGTTGCATAAGCCATTCGCCACAACGCACGGCCATGTCCTCGGCCCCCGCGCGGGGGCGCCACGAGTGCAGTCCCAGGAGGCATGGAATGGCGCCCGCCGCCCCCGCGATCACGTCCAGGTAGGCGTCCTTCTCGAGGCGCTCTCCGACCTTCTGCACGCCTTGCGCGGCCCGGTCCAGCAGGTCGTCACGCTGCCACAAGACGCCCAGGTGAGTCCACAGGTAGATCAGGCCACCCCACCCTTCGAAAGCCCCCACCCCCGCGATGCGATCCAGAGCCCGGCGATGCAGCGACTCCAGGCCCAGCTCCGCCATGTGGTGGTACTCCGCCTCGCCTGCCACGGCACCGGCCCGCGCCAGGAACAGAACGATACCGGGCAGGCCGTCATACAACTGCGAGCCTGCCACCACGGCCCTCCATGCCTCCGCCTGCGGGCCTACCGGCTCCGTCCCCAGCCAGCTCGCCGTGTCAGGGCCACGAACCGCCAGCGCCGAGAGGCGGTCGGCGACCGCGCGGGCCACCCCCAGTGCGTTCGCCGGCGCAGTGGGCGGGGCATCGGTCCCATCGACCGACGGGCCCGCCAGGGAAACACGGATCAACCACTTCTGGAGCGACAAGTCGGTCTCTCCGAACCGCGCCAGACGTTGCTGCGAGCGTGCTTTGCCCGACCACTGCAGCGTGAGCCCGTGCACCTGGCCGGTGGCGGGTCGGGTGTAGAAGGACGGAATGTCACCCCGCCGCATCTGCGTCTGCTCAGACGCAATCAGGCCCACCAGCCAGTGGCGTTCGTCCAGGCCGGCCCACAGCTCGTCCAACTGGCGTTCGTAGTCCAGGGCATCCTGCAGGAAGGCCGGGTGCTGGCTGGCCAGGTGGAGAGAAGCGTACGCCTGGCTGGGTCGCGGAATCCAACGGGTTTCGCAGCCCCACAGACGCTGCAGAATATCGGACAACTCGTGGCGCCCATGCCAAAGCTGACGATAGGTGGTGTCAAACCCTGCCTCCACGGCGCGGACCCGGGTGCGAACGTCGACCACTGCCCCCCGGCACCTCGCCTGGTGCTGGGGATGGCTGATGGAGACGGCCTGCGGCTCATATCGCACCCGGTCGGTACCGGCTTCGACGACCGAGGGCAGCATGAGGACTGGGGTTCCGAGGGGTCCGGCGCCCATGCCGCTCACGTCCACTGCCTGCCCCATTGCCTCGTTCCATATGGGGGTCGGCAATAGACCCACGTCCAGAACCGACTCGCACAGAAGCTCCTGGGCGCGGCCATCTGCATCGGCGGGGTCCGCATGCACCGGTAGGGGCTGACACAAGGTCTCCAGGTCGATCAAGATGGGATGGGCTCCCACCGCCAGAAGGTTTTCGCAGTGCACGTCGGAGGCTGCCAACGCGTGCATCACGGCCAGCCAGGATCCCTCGCGGCGATAGAAGTCATCTACTTCCTCGTCGCTCTGGCACTGCTGTTCCGCCGACACGTATTCCATCCAGCCGTAACCGCTACGGGGCAGCACGGCCGCGCACCTCAGCGGGGGCGTCTGCCCGCCGCAGTTGAGCCATGCGACCAGGTCTCCAAAGGGTTCCTCGAGGTCGAGGGCGCGCGGCTTGTACACCATGCACGGCCCGTGCTGGAAGCGGACCATCCAGATGTGGCGCCCGCCGCCGTGGGGATCGCTGAGCGCAGCCCGCACGGTCTGGACCGGTCCCAGAGGCTTGCCCTGGTGGAAGTGTTCGGCCAGCAGAGGGGCATCGGCTGTGACTCGCAACATGAACTCGCGGGTGCCGTCATACCACTGTTCGAGCAGGGCTCCCGCCAGCCGCGCCAGCACCGGATACTCCTGCAACAGATCGATGCGAACCTGGGGTGAGGCCAGACGCTGGAGAAACGACGCATATCGACTCTCCGCCGTGTCTCCCTGGAGTTGCTCTCGAAGCCCTGCGACGCGCACTTCGAGCACGGCCGTCTTGGAGACGAGAGCCAGCAAGCGATGCAGTATCGGCTCCAGGCACTGGGGCAGCAGGTCGTTCCCAACGGCGGCCGCCAGTCGTGCCGACCACCACCCCACCAGGGGCTCGAACAGCTTGATGAACCCGGCGTTGGGGCGCGCCGCGAGCCCGAGCGGCAGCGGCGGCATGGGGAGATCCTCATGCAACGCCGCCAGCAAGTGGGCCAGCCACGGGGGCACGTTGCCCGCGCTGGCCTCTTGCCAGGCTTCCGGCGGGGCGGCCAGGGCGCGCACCAATTCATCCTCGGTGGCACCGGCCATCTGCAAGCGCCTGTCGAACATGCCCGGGTGGGAAAAGCACTCGCGAGAGCGCCAACGCTCGAGGCGTCGGCGCCCTTTCTCGAGGGCTTCCTCGGACAGCGCAGGGCTCGAGCCGGACCGCAGCAGGGTGAGCCGCTCGGACAGAGTCAGGGCAGCGTGCCAGCGCGCACCGTTCAAGCGATCAGCAGGTAAGGGTGCACTGCCCAATGCTGTTGCAAACCGTGATGGTGTTGCAGACGTTGATGGTATTGCACGCCATGATGGAACTCCCGCCCGGACAGTATCCCACGGTCACCGTATAGCCGGCGCCAGCACTCTGCTCCGGCTGTCGTGGCAGGTTGAGCTTGGCAGGACCGGCCGGGTGGGCTGGCATGAGCTGGTCGACCGGATCGGCATCGGCATCCGGATTCTTCCAATGGGTAATGACCGCCTCCACGTTGGGGCGCGAGACAGGCATGGACGGACCGAGGGTATTGTCAGGCATCTTCTCTCTCCGCGATGTATTTGTATACGCACAGTATAGCCCGGCGCGGCGAGAACGCTTGAACAACTTGTTAAGGTCTGACAACAAGGCCTCTCCAGCCCGGTGTCGTACCCGGGCGTCATGGAACTCTTCAATCTCCAAGCCCGCACGGCGGTGATCGTGGGGCCGACCGGCGTGCTGGCCAGCCGCATGGTGCACGGATTGGCCGCCGCGGGGGCGAGCCTCGCCCTGGTCGGCCGAGACCGTGGCCGCCTGGACGCCCTCGCCGAACAGGTGGGGGCTCGCACGTTCCTGGCCGACGCCACCGACCCGGCCGCGCTGCGCCGGGTCGCCGAGCAGGTGGGCCGGGTGGACATCCTGGTCAACGCGGTCGGCGGCAACCGTCCTTTGGCCAATGCCACCGCCCACACCCCTTTCGATACGATACCTGCGGCAGCGCTCCGCGAAGTGGTCGACCTCAACCTCATGGCCGGAGCCATTCTCCCATCCCAGGCCTTTGCCGAAGCCCTTTCTGCCCAAGGCGGCGTCATCGTCAATCTTACCAGCATGGCCGCCGATCGGCCCCTGACCCGGGTGCTCGGCTATGCGGCAGCCAAAGCCGCCGTCGCCAACTTCACCCGCTGGCTGGCGGTGGAACTGGCCCCACGGCAAGTTCGGGTCAACGCCATCGCCCCCGGCTTCTTCCTTGGCGAACAGAACCGGGCGCTGCTGGTCGACGAGACCGGCACGCTCACCGACCGCGGGCGCCGCATTATCGAACACACCCCCATGGCCCGTTTCGGCGATCCCGACGACCTGGTCGGCACCTTGCTGTGGCTCTGTTCCGATGCATCCCGCTTCGTGACGGGCATCGTGGTACCGGTGGACGGAGGCTTTTCTGCCTATGCAGGTGTCTGACCTTGGCTGGCCAGCCAACCCAGGCCGAACCCCGTCAGCACCCCCAGGATGTGGCAGAGAAAGCTCACCTGGGGAACGTTCAGATCGAATACCGACTGCAAGCCGACCAGAAAGACCATATTGAACAGGTTGCGGCGGGCCAGGCTTGATTTTTCCTGGCGCCAGCCCCGGAGAAAGATGGCCGCCGACACCCCCACCAGCCCCATGATTGCGCCGGAAGCACCCACCAGCAGTTCCTGCGCGGCGTGGCCGGAGACGGCCAGGACGACGTAGAGCGCATTATCCAGCACGCCCACCAGCAGGTACAGCAGCAGAAAGCGCAGGCTGCCCAGGCGGCTCTCCACGTACGGCCCGAGCACCAGCAGGGCAAACATGTTCATGGTGAGATGCAGCCAGCCGTAGTGCAGAAAAGCCGCGGCCAGCAGTCGCCAGGCCTGCCCGGCCACGACCAGGTCGGGCATGAGCGCTCCCAGCCGCATGAGCGAACCCTCGTCCATGCTCCCGCCGCCCGCCAGCTCGAGGCTGAACATCAAGACGTTGGCCACGACCAACAAAATCACGGCATTGCGAGGCGTCCGAGCCGGCGCATAGCGAACATGGTGTTCGGCGTCGGCCACCACCCCGGCCACCTGCGCGGGATCCACGCCCTGCGGACTGCTGTTGGGGTGTGCCCTTCGACGCGCCGCCTGGGCCGCGACCAGCATGTCGGGGCAGCCCTCCAGTGGAACCAGCAAATCCTCCGCGCCGGCCGCGTCGCCCCTGGCCAGGAGACAGGTGGCCCTCCAGTAGTCGGCCCCAGGCTTGGGCCACAGCGCCAGGGGCCCGGCCAGCAACCGCTCGACCGCCTCTCGCTGCCCCAGGAAGGCCAGCGCAAAAAAGTGGGCCAACGGATACCAGTGCGGTACGCCCAGCCCCTGGACCCGCTCGAAATGAGCCACCATCTCCGCCGTATCGCCGGTCTCGCCGAGGCTTCTCAGGTATAGCAGGTTCAGGTTGACGTCGTGGCCCGCGGGCCGCGTCCGATACCGCGCGGCCAGATCGGCCCAACGCCCGTCGATGCGACACAGAAAGCCGTAGGCCGTATCGGCAAACGCAGAGTTGGACAGCGCCATGAGAATCGCCCGGGCCTCTTCGTGCCGGCCCGCCTGTTCGAACCCCAGCGCCTCGACCAGACGGGCATACTGCGGCACGCTATCGCCCGGGTGAAGCCAGGCCAGCAGACGAGCGGGAGTCCGAGCCTGCGCAAACTGCTGTCGATAGAGCAGGGCGTTGACCCGCCGGCTGAGCCCCATGGGCAGCAACACCGTCAGCGCCCAGAGCCCCCCGAGCACGTCCCCGGCCACGTCCGGTGCGATATGGTGCAGCATCCCGCCCGTCCCCACCAGACCGAGCCCCAGCACCAGCCAGCCCCGCGTGCCATGTCGATATTGCAGGCCCCGCACAATCAGAGCGATGCCCGATATGAGCGCCATCCAGAACAGGACGACGTTGAGGTCCATCTAGAGCCAACTGGCCCGGCGCACGGCTCCTTCCAGTTCCAGGAGCGAGCCGATGGTCAGGTGGGCGGCTTCGTCCTCCTCGACCAGGCGCTCGCCCTGCGCCACCGCCTGGCCCGCCTCGGAGGCCAGGCTGTTCAGCCACACCGTGCGCATGCCCAGGCGCCGGGCGGTCACCAGGTTCTGGGGGTTGTCGTCGACCATCAGACAGGTAGACCCCTCGCAGCCGATGGCTTCCAGCACACGCTGGTAAGCCTGCGGGTCTGGTTTGGGGACGAGGCCGGCGGCCCGTACGTCAAAGACCTGCTCGAAAAGGTCCCCCAGGTGGAGGGTGCTGAGGATGCGGTGGGCATATTCCTGCGGGCTGTTGGTAAAGACAAAACGCCGGCCGGGCAAGCGCAGAAGCATGTCCCGCACCTGGGCGTCGGCCACCAGGTGCTCCTCGACCGGCACGCCCTGGTGCACGGCGGCGAAAAAGGCTTCGGGATCGAGGCCATGGTGCAGGACCAGCCCGCGCAGCGATGTCCCGTACTGGCGCCAATAGGTCCTCTGCAGGGCCCTGGCCTCGTCCCAGGGCAGGTTCAGCTCGGCCGCGATGTGGGTGGTGATGCGCTTCGAGACGATGGCGAAGAACTCGGTCGAAGCGGAGTACAGCGTATCGTCCAGATCAAACAGCCAGTTCATGGCCCGGGCCCTTCGCTGAGCCATTGGATGACCCTCTAACACAACTCTAACACAACTCTCGCGCGGTTCTTATGCAGGCCGCGTTAGTATGCCTTGTGGCCGTGACGCGGCCTAGATTTTCGCATAAAGGAGTCGTCAATGGCGACGATGACAGTTACGCTCCAGCCCCTGGGAGACCGGGTCGTGGTCAAGCCCCTGGCCCAGGAAGAAACCACTCGAGGCGGCATCATCCTGCCCGACACCGCCAAGGAGAAACCCACCAAGGGCGAGGTCATTGCGGTGGGCCCCGGCCGGGTCACCGACGAAGGCAAAAAGATTCCCATGCACGTCAAGGCGGGCGACAAGGTGCTGTACGGCAAGTACTCTGGCACTGAGGTCAAGATCGACGGGGTGGAGTACACCATCCTGCAAGAGCGTGAGCTCTTCGGCGTTTTCAGCTAATCAATCCAAGTAAGCAAGGAGACACAGCATGGCAGCCAAGGCCCTTTTGTTTGACACGGAAGCCCGTCGGGCGCTCGAGCGGGGTTCCGACATCCTGGCCAACGCGGTGAAGATCACCCTCGGCCCCCGCGGTCGGAACGTGGTGCTGGACAAGAAGTTCGGCTCTCCGACCATCACCAACGACGGCGTCACCATCGCCAAGGAAATCGAGCTGGAGAACCCGTTCGAGAACATGGGCGCCCAGTTGGTTCGGGAGGTCGCCTCCAAGACCAACGACGTCGCCGGCGACGGCACCACCACCGCCACCGTTCTGGCCCAGATCATGATCAAAGAGGGCATGAAGAACGTCACCGCCGGGGCCAACCCGATGTACATGAAGCGCGGTATCGAGAAGTCTGTCGAGGCCGTCGTCGAGGCCATCAAGAAGCAGGCTGTTCCGGTCGAGACCAAGGAGCTCATCGCTGAAGTGGCGTCCATCGCCGCCAACAACGATCGGGCCATCGGCAACACCATCGCCGACGCCATGGAGAAGGTCGGCAAGGACGGCGTCATCACGGTGGAAGAGTCCAAGACGCTGGCTACCACCCTCGAGCACGTCGAAGGCATGCAGTTCGACAAGGGCTACATCAGCCCGTACTTCGCCACCGACTCCGATCGCATGGAGTGCGAGCTGGCCGATCCGTACATCCTCATCACCGAGAAGAAGATCTCGGCGGTGGCCGACATGCTGCCCGTTTTGGAGAAGGTCGTCCAGCAGCACAAGCCGCTGGTCATCATCGCCGAAGACGTCGACGGTGAAGCCCTCGCCACCCTGGTCGTCAACAAGCTGCGCGGCACCCTGCAGGTGCTGGGCGTCAAGGCCCCCGGCTTCGGCGACCGCCGCAAGGAAATGCTGAAGGACATCGCCACCCTGACCGGCGGCCAGGTCATCTCAGACGAGCTGGGCCTCAAGCTGGAGAAGGTCGGGCTGGAGCAGCTCGGTCGGGCCCAGAAGGTCAAGGCGACGAAGGACGACACCACCATCGTCGAGGGTCGTGGCAACGACAAGGAAATCCACGGCCGTATCGAGATGATCAAGCGCCAGATCAAGGAAACCGAGTCGGATTACGATCGGGAGAAGCTGCAGGAGCGGCTGGCCAAGATGGTCGGCGGCGTGGCGGTCATCCGGGTCGGCGCCCCGACCGAGACCGAGCTCAAGGAAAAGAAGCACCGCATGGAAGACTCCCTGTCCGCGACCCGCGCGGCCGTGGAAGAGGGTATCGTTCCGGGCGGCGGCACGGCGTTCATCAATGCTCTACATGCGCTGGACGGCCTCAAGCTGGAAGGTGACGAGCTGGTGGGTTCGCAGATCGTGCGTCGGGCTCTCGAAGAGCCGCTTCGCCAGATCGCCAACAACTCCGGCATGGAGGGGTCGGTCGTGGTGGAGAAGGTCAAGAGCCTGAAGAAGGGCCACGGTTTCAACGCCGTCACCTTCGAGTACGTCGAGATGGTGAAGGCCGGTATCGTCGATCCGGTCAAAGTCACCCGTTCTGCCCTGCAGAATGCGGCCAGCATTGCGGCGATGGTGCTCACCACCGAGACCATGGTCTGCGAGAAGCCGAAGAACGAGAGCAAGAAGGGCGCTTCTCCGGCCGGCTACGGCGGCGAAGACTACGACTAGACAGCTCTCGCTGTCCGAAGGCCCCCTGGTCCGCCAGGGGGCCTTTTGATTACAGGATCGAGGGGCATGGCGCCGAAGGGCGACCATCCTGCAGGAGGGATTTTGGACATGGCCATCACCAGACAAGCGGTAGAAGACGCACTGCGCACGGTTCCGGAGCCCGAGCTGGGCGGCGACCTGGTGTCTCGCAACATGGTGCGAGACATTCATATCGAAGGGACCAAGGTGGCGGTGCAGATCATGCTGACCACGCCGGCGTGTCCGATGAAGAAAGTCATCAGCGACAACGTGGAAGCTGCCATTCGCCAACTGGTGCCCGAAGTGACGGACGTGGTGGTGAACATGGACGCCAACGTGCCCTCGTCGTTTGGCAGCCGTCCCCGGGCCAACCTGGGCGGGGTTCGCAACATCCTGGCGATCGCCAGCGGCAAGGGCGGGGTGGGAAAGTCCACCGTCACGACCCTGACCGCGATTGCACTGGCCGCGACGGGAGCCCGAGTCGGCATCTTCGATGCCGACATCTACGGG
>DASYBA010000984.1:0-2296 GCA_036501005.1 Candidatus Xenobia bacterium
CTGGTCCTCCATGGGACGGCCGACAAGACCATTCCGGTGCGTTGGGGGCAGGACCTCGCCCACCGCATTCCCCAGGCGACCTTGCGGCTGGCCCGGGGCGGCGGGCACAACATCCACCTGAGCCGCCCCGCCTGGTTCAACCAGCAACTTCGCGACTGGCTTGAACATCATCTTTTAACGTCGGCCCAGTAGGGTGAGATGGGGCACAGGAGGTTTTTCATGCGCCACGTTGCCGCGTCCGGGCCCCAGCGCCCCATGGTTTCCTACGTCGCCAGCCGTCCCGCCGTTTAGGGCGTCAGGATCAGGCCTCGCTCTGAGGTGTACTGGGGGAAGCTGACCGGCATGGCCGCATCCTGGTGGTTGTGGCCTCCGCAGTGGAGGCTATAGCCTTCTTTGGGTTTCACCCGATGGCGGTAGGTGGCCGAGTAGCTGTCATGCCCCGCGGCCGGGCACGATGGCATCTGCTTGAGATAGGCGGGTACAAGCTGGGACAACCGATCCGGGTAGTGGCCCTCGTGCTCGCTGGCATACATCTCCAGGGCGATGCCGAGGTGCTTCTCATTGGACTCGCACGCGACCAGTTGCGCCTGCGCTCGGGCCCGCAACACGTTCGGCATCATGACCGCGGCCCCGGTGGCGGCGAGCAGCCCCACGAAAAAGTTGGATGCTCCGTGGCCTACCACGTGCACGCCATCCGGCAGGACCTCCGCATAGGTGATGCCTCGCAGCGGCGGCAGGGTGCCCAGAACCTGCATGGCCAGCGCCCAGACGCCCGAGCCGAGCTGGCTTGACACCATCGGGCGGAGCATCCCCGTCATCCAGTGAACGAAGGGCGTCATGTCGACGTAGTCGGCGCCGACCACGTGCTTGCCTGCGACCTCGGCCATCATCGATTGATAGTCCGGAAGGTCGGCGACGGATTGGCCTTGGTCGCGCGTCTTGAGCGCACTCTCAATGAAGGCGACGGCTTGCGGGCCAAACCCGGTCAGCAGGACGCCGTCGGGCGCCAGCGCCCAGTGCAGGGCCTGGCCTTTGTATCCGTGCACCCGGCCGGTGGTCAGACGCGTGAGGTGGCTGTCCGCCTCCCATTGGTGGATGGCCTGGCGGGCTGCAGACGGGCTCTGGAAGTGCACCGCCAGGAGGACCGACAAACCGCCGCCAGGCGGCGCGGTGCCTGTGACCATGCGGGGCAGGACCTGCGCCCAGTCGCTCGCTGAGGCGTAGGCACCGGTCGTCTTCGACAGGATGTCACGCTCGAACTGGAGGCCGTGGGGCATCTTGAGGAGGCTGGGCAGCGTGGCGACCTGCGGCCGCAGGACGGGGAACAGCTTCATGCTCTCCAGCACGACCGGGTACAGCCAGGCCGCGCTGGCGGTCGTGAAGTTGCCCAGCCGGGCGGGAAAGTAGCTGGCCAGGAGCGGGTCCAGGTGGCCCGAGGCCAGTAGCGCTTTGGCAAAAGGCGATGCGGAGGCCGCATCGACCTTGACAAACTCTTCTGACAGAAGTCCCGGGCGGATCTGCACCATGGCGTACTGCAAAGCGGCGACGCCCTGCCGGGTCTGCTGGTCGACCTGGGCCTGCACGGCCGGCAGGTCGAGGACGTGCTGCGCCGTCGGCTGCAACTTAACCCAGACGAGGGCTCCCTGGTCGCCCGAGAGGTGCTTGCGACCATCTTGAAAAGCCGCCGATCCACCCAACGATGCTGCCTGCCCGTCGAGCGTCTCGAGCACCCGACCGATGGCTTCCACGCTGGTGGCGGCCACCACATAGCCCTGATGGACCGTGTAGGCGAGGTGGACGTTGACGGGCGAAACCCACACCGTGGCGCCGTGGATGGTCTCGGCCTTGAAGGCCGGCCCGGCCTGCACGCTGGACGAGGTTGCCGCCAGTCCGGTGGCGGAGGTATAGGCTGGCTTGTCGCCCCCCATGGCGTGGTGATCGCCGCTGCACGTCACCGTATAGGCATCCGGGCTGGCGCTCACCTGGTACGCATAGGTGTCGGTGCCCGCGGCCGGGCAGGTCGGCATGACTTTCAGGTAGGCGGGCGACAGCTCGGCGAGCTGCTGCGGGTAATGCCCCCCGTGGTCGATGCCGTACATTTCGAGGGCCGATCCGATACTCTCGAGGTTGTGCTCGCAGGCTTTGGCGGGGTCGGCTTCCACCCCCACCGCTTGCGCGGCCTGGGCCTGCAGTTTGAGCAAGCTATCGGCGGCCGCCTTCTCGTCGGTGACGGCGACCGCCACCACGACGTCCGGTTTCTGGCCGGGGACGACCAGGCTGTCCTGCCCGGTCGGTG
>DASYBA010000985.1:0-11979 GCA_036501005.1 Candidatus Xenobia bacterium
CCCATGGCCCGCAATCCCGTCACAATGCCTTTGATCCGATCCGATTCCTTGACCCGCAGTTCCTCCGCTCCTTCGACCCGCGTCTCCCCCTCGGCCTGCGAGGCCAATACCGCCAGCAACGGCAGTTCGTCGATGGTCGACGGTATCTCCGCTTTGCCCACCATCGTGCCCTTCAAGCCCGACGTCACGAATTGGAGGTCAGCTACGGGCTCTCCATCCTCCACACGGCGGTTGTGTTCGACCACCTGCCCCCCCATCCGCCGAAGAATGTTGAACAGTCCGATACGGGTCGGGTTGACCAGCACGTCCTTCAAGAGGAGCTCCGAGCCCGCGTTCAGGAGCGCAATAGCCCCCAGAAAGGCCGCCGACGACGGGTCGCCGGGCACCTTCATCTCGGCGGCCCCGACGCTCTGGCCACCCGCCACGGACAGCCACCCCCCCTCCGCCTGTACCTTGACCCCTCGACCGGCCAGCATGCGTTCGGTATGGTCCCGAGACGCTTCCGGCTCCTTCACCCGCGTGACCCCCTCGGCCCGCAGGGCCCCCAGCAGGATGGCCGACTTCACCTGGGCGGAGGCCACCGGTAGCTCATATTCGATAGCGCCCAGCATCCCGCCGTGAACGGCCAGCGGAGCGTAGCGTCCGCCTTGGCGGCCCCAGATGGTCGCCCCCATGCGGCGCAACGGCTCCACCACTCGAGCCATGGGGCGGCTCCGCAGCGACGCGTCGCCCGTGACGCAGGACAGCCCTTTCACGCCACTCAATACGCCGCTCAAGAGGCGCATGGTGGTGCCGGAGTTGCCTGCATCCAGGATGTCTACAGGCTCGCCCAACCCGTCCCAGCCCCGACCCGCAATCCGCAACAGGTCCCCTTGCTCTTCGACGGCGACTCCCAGGCCTCGCATGCACCGCAGCGTCGACAGGCAGTCCTGGCTCTGCAGGAAGTTGTGCACCACGCTCAGCCCGCTGCCCAGCCCTCCCAGAATCACCGAGCGGTGAGATATCGATTTGTCGGTCGGCACCCGCCAGTCTGGCAAGCGCAATGGTCGCCCTCTTTGAAGTCGAACCCTCATGTCACACCTCCAGAATGACGACAATCAAGACGGGGCGCCGTCCGACCCGTTCGATAAAGTACTTGCCCAGCGCCCCCTTGAGGTTGGCCCGCACGGCATCCAGCCCGGCTTCGTCCCGCCACGGCGGCAGGTTCTCCCGCACCACCTTGCCCGCTCCAGCCAAGACGTCTTGTCCGTCGGCGCGCAGAAACCCTCGGGTCCACCACTGCGGACCAGACACTATCGCTTTCGTATCCCGCTGCACGGCCACCCCCAGGGCGCACACGCCGTCCTCGCTGAGGGCGGTGCGGTCCCGTAGAATGCCCGACACGATGTCTCCCACACTGGCCCCGTCGACCATGACGTGGTCGCAGGGCACGGTCCCGACCACCTCGCCTTTCAACTCACCGGCATCGCGCTCCAGTTCCAGGACTTGTCCGTCCTCCAACAGCCGCCACTTGATTCCCAGTTCTTCCGCCAGCCGGCCATGGTGGAGCAGCATCCGATACTCCCCGTGCACCGGCACCAGGAGCTCCGGCCGGGTCACTTGCAGCATCCTGGCCAACTCGTCCCGACTGGCATGACCTGAGACGTGGACACGCCCCGGCCCGTGCGAGACGTCTTCCGACTTGGCTCGCATGTCGTACACGACCTCGACGCCGCACCGATAGAGCTGGTTGATGACCTGGTTGACGAGTGCCTCGTTGCCGGGAATGGGCGTCGCCGAGAAGATCACGGTATCGCCTGGCCTGAGCGTGATCCAGCGATGGCGACGGGTGGCCATCAGAGCAATGGCAGAAAGGGGCTCGCCCTGCGATCCGGTCGCCACAATGATGACTTCTTTGTCCGGCACCGCCTCCAACTGTTCGATCGTCAGCATCCGACCGGGCGGAATGTTGAGGTAGCCGAGCCGAGTCGCCACCGCCACGCTCGACTCCATGCTGCGGCCGTGAAAGCACAGCCAGCGGTTGTTTTGCACCGCCGCATCGACAATCTGCTGCAAGCGGGGCACCGAAGATGCAAACGTGGTGATGATGATGCGCCCCGTGCAGCGGCCGAACAGTTTCTGAAAGGTGCGGGCTACGACCTCTTCGGAGGTCGACTGTCCGGGACGCTCCGCATAAGTACTGTCGGACAGCAGCACCGCCACCTTGCCCAGTCGAGCCAGGTGATCGACATCCGTGTCGCGGCCCCCTTGGGAGGTGGCGTCGAACTTGAAGTCTCCCGTATGTAGCAGCAGCCCCACCGGCGTTCGCACCGCGATGGCAACGGCATCCGATATCGAGTGGACCACGTGGACGAACTCCGCTTCGAGCTGCCCCACCGCCACGACGTCCCCAGCCTTGACCTCACGACACGAAATCAAATCCGACAAGCCGAATTCGACGCAGCGATTCTGCAGGAGCCCGAGCGTCAACCGCGTCCCATAGACAGGCACGTCGGGCAGGTGGGGCCAGAGATACGGGATGGCTCCGATATGGTCTTCGTGGCCGTGGGTGAGGAGAATGGCGCGAACCTGGCTCTTGTGCTGCAGCACATAGGAGAAGTTGGGCAACACCAGGTCGACGCCGTACATCCAGGCCAGCGGGAACATGACGCCGCAATCGATGACCACGACATCGTCCCCGTAATGGACGACCAGCATGTTCTTGCCCACTTCTCCCAGTCCGCCCAGGGGCACGAGGCGGAGCCGCCCCGGGACGGGCGCGGCCATCTCGACCGCGGCCGGCTTCCACCCCGCGGCAAACTGGAGGGCGTCAGACACCAGGGCCGAGGAACTCCCCAAGCTTCTTGAAATCGTCGATCAGAAGGCCCTTCTTGGCGGGCGTATAGAGCGCGGCGGCGGGGTGAAACGTCGCGAAGAACGTGAAGTTGCCCTTTTTGAAGAACTGCCCGCGGGCCGTCGTGATACCCAGGTTCGGATCGACCAGGGCTTTCAACGCGAAATTCCCCAGCGTGCAGATGAGGGGAGGTCGCATCATGGCCACCTGCTGGCGCAGAAAGGGCAGGCACTTGTCGATTTCTTGCGGTTCCGGATTGCGGTTGCTGGGTGGGCGGCACTTCAAGACGTTGGCGATATAGACGTCTTCGCGCCGCAATCCGATACCCGCCAGAAGCTCAGTCAACAGCTTGCCAGCCGCGCCCACGAAAGGCTTGCCTTCCAGATCCTCGCTGGCGCCCGGCGCCTCTCCCACGAACATGAGACGAGCCGTGCGAGACCCGAAACCCGGCACAGCCTGGTGGCGAGTCTTGCACAGGTCGCAGGCGGTGCAGGATCGGATCCGTTCTTCGAGCTCGTCCCAGGTCGAGGTCGCGATCACAGCACTCCGGCGTCCTGTAAGACGCGGCGGAGCTTGTCTCGCTCAGCCGACGTGGCCTCCACCAGCGGCGACCGCAACGGACCGACTGGCAAGCCGCGCAACTGCAGGGCCGCCTTGACCAGAATGGGATTCGATACGGCGAAGAGCGCTTTGAAGACGGGGAACAGTCGCAGGTGGATCTGCGCCGCTTCCCGAGTGCGCCCATCCATGAACGCCGTCACCATCTTCTTCATCTGCGGGCCCACGACGTGCGAGGCCACGCTCACCACCCCGACGGCACCGTTGGTCAACATGGGGAGGGTGAGGGAATCGTCGCCCGAGTAGATATAGAACGGCCGAGTCTTGCCGATATCGGGACCGCAGTCCCGAACATTGACCCTGGAGCCGTGCGACGCTGACGCCACAAACGAGGTCCCGGCCAAGGGCCGGGAGGGATCCATGCAACCGCCCATCGCCCCGCAGCGAAGCGCGATTTCGGCCACCTGATCCAGGCTGCCGGCCGCCTCTTTCACCGCGGCGATGTTGGGGACGTCCAGCAGGCGCTCGATGGTCTCCGGCAGGAGGTTGATGCCCGTACGACCCGGCACGTTGTAGACCATGACCGGCAGGCGGGTGGCGTTGGCCACCGTTCGAAAGTACTGATAGAGCCCTTCCTGCGGGGGCTTGTTGTACATGGGCGTGACGACCAGCACGCCGTCGGCACCGACGTCTTCGGCGGCCCGGGTGAGTGCGACCGCGGCCGCCGTGTCGTTGGAACCGGTCCCGGCCCACACCGGCACGTCGTTGCCGACCGCCTCGCGCACGATGCGGAACATGGCAATTTTCTCGTCGAACGACAGCGTCGGCGACTCCCCGGTCGTGCCGCAGACGATGAGCCCGTCGCTGCCCTCCCGGACCAGGTAGCGGGCCAGTTCGTGAACCCCGCGTTCGTTCAAGGACAGGTCGTCGTTGAACGGTGTGACCATGGCGGTCATGACATTTCCATAGAGCGTCATGCTCGTATCTTACCCTCTCTCAGTCAGTACCGGCCGTTCCTTCGTAACGGACGGCCCGCCCCCTTCAGGGCTGGCTGGCCCGCCGCTGCACCCACATGAGACCGCTCATGGCCCCGCCCACCAGGCCGAGAAACCCCAGGCAGATGGCGACCATCCATTCGTTTTGCGGCGTGCCCGGCGCAAGCCCCACGAAGACGCCCAGCACCATGCCAACCCCCGCTCCGACGGACGCCCCGCCCATGCCACCGGCGAGCACCGCCGAGAACGTCCTGGCCAGCGCCTTCCGTTGATCCACGCCCCAGCGCCACACCGTCCAAGCCAGTGCGGCGCCGACCACGGAGAGTACGAGGATGCCAGCTACGCTCATGGACCTCCGGTCTTAGCCCAGGCCGAACTCCTTGTGCAGGGCCGCTACACCGTCGGCCACTCGGGCTTCCTGCACCAGCACCGAAATGGTGATGTTGGAATCGGTGCTGTGCAACACTTCTACACCCGCCTCCCACAGCGCCTTCTGGATGCGGGCCATGACGCCCGGCGTGCCGCGCATGCCGACCCCCACGATGGACAGCTTGGCGCACCCCGGCGTACTGGTGTAGCGCAACCCCAGGCGATCCAGGAGGCCCGTCGTCTCTCGCACCTGCGCCGCCCGCACGATGAAGTAGACCTCCCCTGGCGTGACGTTGATGACGTCCAGGCTCACCGCTTCTTCCGCCAGGGCCGAGAACATCTGCACCCGGCGCGACGCCTCCTGCTCCGCGACCCTGACCTGCGTCACGGCCGGCACTGCCGCCACGCTGGTCACCACGCGGGTCTTCTCCAGGGCGTCCTTGGGCATCTCCGACGACACCCGGGTGCCCCCGCCCACCTTCTGGGTCGACCGCACCCACAGCGGCACCTGGAACTCCGCCGCCAGGTCGACACAGCGGGGGTGCAGCACCTTGGCCCCCTCCACCGACAGCTCCCCGGCCTCCTCGTAGGTGACTTCGGGGACGGTCCGGGCCGCAGGATATAAGCGCGGATCGCATGTCAGAATGCCGTCGACGTCGGTGTAGATAACCACCCCCGCGGACTGCAGGGCCGCCCCCAACGCCACCGCCGTCGTATCGCTTCCGCCGCGCCCGAGGGTCGTTACGTCGCCATTTTCCGTCACACCCTGGAAGCCCGCGATGACGGGAATCTTCCCTTCCGCCAGGATCTCGCCTATGCGATCCACCGCCACGTATCGAACCAGGGCCTCGCCATGGTTCCGATCCGTGACGATGCCGGCCTGGAAGCCGGTCATGGCCGCTGCCGGCAGGCCTGCCTGTCGCAGCTCGTGGGCCATCACCACAATGCTGATCAGTTCTCCGCACGACATCAACAGATCGATGTCGCGCTTGTCCCGGGCGCCATTGTAGTGTGCTACCAGAGACAAGAGCGTATCGGTCGCGTACGGCTCACCGGCCCGGCCCATGGCCGAGACCACGACGACGGGCAGGAAGCCCCGTCGCTTCGCCTCCCGTATGCGTTCGATGGCCTGCTGTCGGACGTCGTCGCGCGCGACGGAAGTGCCGCCGAATTTCTGCACCAGAATTCGGGCGGCTTCGAGGGTGATCGACATGGATAAACTCCTCTAGACTAAAGCCAGGTTGAGCATGGTCTCCGCGATCTGGATCGCGTTGGTGGCTGCGCCTTTGCGCAGGTTGTCGGCCGCGATCCACAGCTCGATACCGTTCGGATGCGATAGATCCTTGCGAATCCGCCCCACCAGCACGTCATCCTGACCGGCCGCCAGGATGGGCAGCGGATACACCGATTTCGCGGGATCGTCGACGACCTTGATGCCCGGGGCCTTGGCCATCAGATCCCGCACTTCGGCGGCCGTCAACGGGCGCTCGGTTTCGACATTGATGGCCTCGCTATGTCCGATCAGCACGGGTACCCGCACCGTCGTGGCGGTGACCGCGATGCGGTCATCGCCCATGATCTTGCGGGTCTCGTTCATTACCTTGGTTTCTTCTTCCGAATAGCCATCAGGCCCAAACCCGCCGATCTGGGGCAGGACGTTCAGGGCGATCTGGTGCGGATAGACCTGCACGGGTACGGGCTGGCCCGCGACCAGGGCCTGCATTTGTGCCTGCAATTCGTCCATGGCCGCCTTGCCCGTGCCCGATACCGCCTGGTACGACGACATGACCACCCGCTTGATGCGCGCGGCATCGTGGATGGGCTTCAACACGACCACCATCTGGATGGTGGAGCAGTTGGGGTTGGCGATCAGCCCGGAGTGCTGCTTCAAGGCGTCGGGATTGACCTCCGGCACCACCAAAGGCACCTTCGGATCCATGCGGAAGTGGCTCGAGTTGTCGATCACCAGGGCCCCCTCCGCGACGGCCTTGGGCGCATAGACGCTGGAAGCCACTTCGCCCCCGGCGAAGAGGGCGACCTCGATGCCTCTAAACGACGCCCCCTCGACGTCTTCCACCGTGATCGACTGGCCTTTGAACTCGATCTTCTGGCCGGCCGACTTGCGGGTCGCGAAGGCCCGCAACGACTTGACCGGAAACTGGCGCTGCTGCAGGACCCGCAACATCTCCTGGCCGACGGCGCCGGACGCCCCCACGACCGCGACGGAATACTCTCGCATGACGCTCTCCTCCTCAGTTCTGCGACAGGTTCTCGAGCCCTCGATGATCTCGCTGCAAGTTGGCGCTCAGCCGCTCCCGGGTTCGCTCGGCCCATTCTGCGAGGTCTTCTCGCACGTCCCCGGCCAGATCGCTGGCCATCTGTCGGATCTCCTGGAATTGCCGCCCCAGCACCTCGGCGGTCTGGCTGGCCCGCTTGCCCAGAAGCTCCCGAGTGTCGGTGCCGGGTTGCGGCGTGAGCAGCGTCGCAGCAGCGGCTCCGGCCGCGGCACCGACGGCAAAGCCCAGCAGGAAGGCCAGGGCAGGTCTGCCCGTCTTGTTCTCCGGTGTCATGGGGCATTCGTCCTTTCAAAAAACCTTGCAGCCGTCTCTTTTCCGCCCCGCCCCGGTTCCCTGCGTGCTCCCTCGGCCGGGCTGTCTATAGTACATTTGGGCCTAGGATTTTTCCCTTAACTGTTGTAGTCTAAACATAATGACACACTCGCGTGCCCTGGCGGCCGACGCGTTTCATACGCTGGTACGCCAGTTCAGCCATGAGCTCTGTTTCTACCGGGAGCTGATTCAGAACGCCGTCGACGCCGGCAGTCGGCGGGTGGACATCTGGCTCGAGCACCAGGATGGGGCCGCGGTCATCCACGTCCGAGACTACGGCGAGGGCATGACCGCCAAGATCATCGAGGGCCAGTTCACCAAGCTGTTTGCCTCTGCCAAGACCGGCGACCTCACCAAGGTCGGCCAGTTCGGTATCGGTTTCGTGTCGGTCTTTGCCTGCCAGCCTGAAACCGTCACCGTCGACACCGGGCGGCACGGCGAAAGCTGGCGCATCCTGTTCAACAAGAACGGCGAGTTCGAGCGGGTGGCGTTGTCCCAGCCCCACGACGGTACGCACGTCATACTGCACGTGCGGATGCGGGAGAACAAGTTCGCTGGTTTTGTGGCGCGTTCTCGAGAAAGCGTCAAGTACTGGTGCCGTTTTGTCCCTGCCAACATCAATTTCCAGAAGGAAGCCATGCAGGAGCCCTTCGCGGCCGACGGATTGTGTCCGGTCCACGCCGACGCCGGCGGCACGGAAGTGGTGGCTGCGCTCTCCTCCGACGGCCGGACGCGGTTCGGTTTCTACAAAGGGGGCATCACCCTGGTCGAAGGCGACGAGGTCGCCAAGATGCCTGTCCTCAACCAGCCCTGGCTCGAAGGCGTATCGTTTCGCATCAACAGCAAGTTCCTGGAACACACCCTGACGCGTGACACCATCAAGATCGACGGAGACCTTCACAAGGCGCTGAAACTCCTCCGGCAAACGGTGCAGGGTGCCCTGTACACGGCCATGTTCACCCAGTTGGAGGCCGCCGCGGCCGGCGACCCCGAGGCCTGGGACGACGTCCTGCGCCCCTGTGGTCCACATCTTCTCCGCACGTTGGACGCCATCCAGGCCGCCAAGGTCCTGCCGTGTCTCAACGGGTCGCCTCCGCTGGCGCCGGCCGCGCTCAAGGCCCATCAGGTCCAGCAGGCGCGCCTCTTGAAGACTCTGGGCTTGCCCCGGGCCGAAAAAGCGCTCCTGTGGGGTGAGGAAGACCATCCCGTGGGCGAGTTGCTGGCCGCGCAAAAGGTGCCCGCCATCCGGTGCCAGGAAGGCGATGCCATCCATCGCTTTCTCTCCGCCCAGCCCTTCCAGTTGGTTCGGGTCGACGAAGCGCTGGCGGCCGTTGAAGCGGTGGCCGACAGCACGGCCGATGCGGCCCAGCGCCGCCTGCTCGGCGAGACGGTGCGGGTGTTGAAGGCGGCCGGTCTCGCCATCCAGAGTGCCAGCCTGGCCCACTGGGAAGACCACGAAGAACTGTGCATCTGGCCGGTCGGCGAGCGTCCGCCGACCGGGAGCCGACGTCTGGTGTACCGCCAGTTTCCCCCCGAGCGGCCCGACCATCTTTTCTTGCTGGAAGGCCATCCGCTCGTGACGAGGCTGTCTCGACTTCCCCTGTCGGCGGGTTCGCGTTTGTTGGCGCGGGCGGTGGCCTCGGCCAGCCGCCTGCCCGTTTCAACCGAACGACTCCTGGAGATCCGGTGAATACGACCTTGAGGCCATCCCCTCCGGAGTTCTTCACCCTTGACCAGGACAGCGCCCGCGCCAAGATGCGCGAGTTTCAGCTCGCGGATGCCAGGCACTACATCCTGCACCTCATCCAGGCCGGGGGCGCCCTCGAGGCCACTGCCATTGAGGTGGAAACGGACGGGCGGCAGGTCCAGGTGCGGCTGCGGGGAGCCAAGGTCGGCCGGGATTTTCTTGACCACCCTTTCCACGGTCTGTTCATTCGGCAGGAGCGGTTCGAGTTGCAGGGGCTTCGGTCGCTGGCCATCGGTCTGAACGCAGCCCTGGCCGCCTCCCCATCTCGGCTGACCATCACCTCCTCCGGGTGCCAGGCGACGGTGGGGGTCAAGGACGTCAAGATCGCCACCGTTCCCGACGACGGCGACACGGTGATTGTGCTGAAGGAGAGGTGGCGATGGCGGCGGCCCATTCCGCCCGAAGATGGCATTCTCCGCGATCACGCCGGATGGGGGCCTGTCCCTCTCACCTTGAACCAGGTGCCGCTGCGGTCCGAATTTGGCGATCGGCCTGTGCTGGAGACCATCGGCAAAATCGAGGTCTGGCTGGGAGAACATCCGGGCCTGGTGCACTTCATTCGATACGGCGTCAAGATCTGCACGCGCCGGCTGGTCTTTCCCGTGCCGGGCATGAACGCTGTCATTGCCGCCGAGGGCCTGATGACGAACCTGTCGGGGGCCGATCTCATCGAGGACGACCGCTACACCGACGTGCTGCGCGACCTGGAGCAGGCCTGCTCGGTCTGGATGGTCGGCCTGTGCGAGGGGTGGGAAGGGGCCTCCGACGAGATGCGGCCGCGCCTTCGCCGCCAACTGTTGCAGGCCTTGGCGGGAGAATCGTTGGAGCGGCTGCCGGGGGTGATCCAGGGTCTGTCGCTGTTCGAGTCGACGACGGGCAAGATGGTCTCCCTGCGAGAGCTGCGCGCCTGGCTGCAGGGGGCAAAGCTCATCTGGGACGGCACCGGCGTTCGGATCACCGAGCCGTGGGACATCAGCGCGCTGGAGAAGGTCTTTGGGCGGGCCCCGGCCCAGCAGCTCATCGAGGGGCCGGAAGGCCAGGCCCGCGCCCCGGTCAAGCTGGAGCCGGCTCCCCTGACCGACACCGACGGGCTGTTCACCGTGGCCTTCACGGCCGGCGACGTCATCGGGTCCATCGCCCTCTCGCCATCCTTCCGCACCGACTGGGGCACGTCCAACATTGCCCGCATCCGCTTCATGCAGCATTCGCAGACGCTGGGGACGAGCGCCATGAGTCTCGAGTTCGGTCCTCTGCAAGGCGTCGTGGACTCGCCCCGGTTGACCTCGCTGTCGCCCGGGCCCAACCTCGACGAGGCCTTGGAGGCCTTGCGGGTCGGTGCGGCCAAGCTGGCCGTCAAGGTCGCCGAGGGCTACGAGCAGCTCACCGATTTCCATCGTTTGCAGGCCCGCCGGTTCATCCTCAGCTATCTGCGTTACCTCTCCCGAGAGCAACCGCTGTGGGAGGTGGCGCCTCCGGAGTTGCTGGACGCGCCGCTCCTGGAGGGCCCGGGCGGCCATACCGTCGCCCTCCGTCAACTTCAAGGCCGGGTCGTGATCCGTTGGGTGCCCACCGACCCTGGGTCCCTGGAGACCAATAGCCCCATTCTGGTCTGCGAGGAAATCGAGGCTGAGCGGGTCGCGGCCGTCACGGGTGCGGCCAAGGTGGAGAACTGGGAGCAAGAGCTGGTCGGCAAGCAGGCCCGGGAGGACTTTCATCGGCGTCCCTTGCAAGAGCTGGACAAGGTGACGGGGTTCTTCGTGCAGGCCCTGGATCAAGTGGCCTTGCACGCCCGGGTCGGCTATCTTCCCCCGCACGCCGGCTTCGACGGGCAGAGCGACGTCCGATTCGTGCTCCGAGGCCACCTGCTCGAGACGATACGCCTGTCCACCATCGTACCGGTGGATGCAGTCGTCGCCGCCGAAGGCCTCATGCCCAATGACCTGCACGACAAGGTCGAACGTGACGGTACTTTCGCGCACACGGTCGAACTGCTGGGCCAGGCCATTCAGGACGGCCTGCACAAAATGTTGGACGGCTATCGGGCGGAGATGTCGTCGTCGCTCGTGTTGTGGGCCCTGGCGCAGGTCCGCAAGCCGTCGGACATGGTCCGTGAGCCGGCCGACACGCGCCTGGGGCGAGCCTTGGACCTGCCCCTCCTGACAGATAGCTGCGGATTGCTCATGACCCTGCGGGAAGCGGCTTGCCAGGCGGCCGTTCGAGGCCGATTCTATTGGGTGCCGAAGGGCGTGCAAGGCGAGCCGCTCGATGCGAGGCTCCTGGTGGCCCAGCTTGCTGACATGGAGCTCACCGCGGTGCGCAAGGTGTTCCGCAAGGTGACCGACTATCGCCAGCGCCTGTGGCCGACCAGCACGCCCCGTTGGCAGCGGCCCGACAGCCTGTTGAGCGGCCTTCAGCAGTGCCTGCGGGCCCTGCCCCGCACCGGCTGGCGCTGGCTGGACGATGCGGCGGTGGCCCAGTTGTCTACCACCGATCAAGGCCCCCTGTGCGGCATGGAAGGCCAACGGCTGCAGGTGAACTCGTCCCACGCCTGGCTGTCGGGTCGCCCGCTCGAACCGGAGACGGTCGCCCTGCTGGCGGTCAACCTGTTTGTTGCCGTCCGACAAGGCGATACGACGGTCACCGAGGCTGACGAGGCGGTCTTTATCGGACACGTCGCCCATTGGCTCGAAGGCTGTTTGTAAACAGCTTGTAACCAGATTGTAAAAAGCTTTCGAACTGCGTAGACAACCCTTCCTCAGGTCGTGAGAATGGCTCGGTGAGAGGAAGATAGATGCAGACCTGGATAGAGACATGGCGTGCAGAGGTCGTGGCCCTGGAGGGCCAGGCGCTGATCGATCACGTCCACGC
>DASYBA010000986.1:0-2078 GCA_036501005.1 Candidatus Xenobia bacterium
CTATCTGCTGGTCGGGCCCATCTGGATCGCCAAGGAGTGGGTCAACGTCCTCGCGGGGAAGAGCCCGTTCGAAGCCGAGGCATGAAACGGTGGCTGGTGGTCCTGGCCTTGCTCGCCGCGCCGGCGTGGGCTGACATCCAGTGGGTGGATCACCAGGACCCCGCCGGGTTCTTCGTGCGCATGCCGACAGGCTGGGAGGCTGAAGCCAAAGATGATGGCAAGGTCTTCATCCATAGCGCCAACGGTCAGCTTACCGTGGCCGCCGTACCCATCGTGCTCCAGGAGAACACCAACGTCCCACTGAGCGTGCCCTGGTTTCACGGCGCCAAGGTGGTCGACGAGGTGCGCGTGTCAAACGAGATCGACGTTGCCAAGCTGTTATACCATGGAGACAGCGGGGTCTGCGTGGCCGAAGTGATGTACTGGATGCATGGGGGCAGCGGCATGCTGTATGCCATTGCAGCACCGCAAGACCTGTTCCCCGCCAAGAAACCCGTGCTGCTGGACATCCTGAAGTCCTTCCGATACACCTCCAAAAGCGGTATCGACTACGTCCCCTGGGAGGACCCGGTCGAACACGCCTTCACCGTCGAGGTGCCGGACGGGTGGCACGTCCTGGGGGGCACATTCCGCTACGCTCCTATCGACGTTCGGACCCAGGTCCAGCTCATCTCGCCCGATGGCCGCATCAAGATGCACGTGGGCGACGCCCGTCTGGGGAGCTTCGTCGGGGAGGGTCCAGCCACTCGCATGCGGGGCTTGCACGCGGGCGACAAGTACGAAGTCAACGGCGTCACGACCACCATCCTGCCCTATGTCGACGGGGCTCAGTTCAGCAAGCAGTATGTCGAACACAGCCTGAAGAAGTCGCACCCCGACCTGGAAGTCACGGGCACGCACGATCGCCCCGAATGGGTGGCCGAGTTCCAGCATGGCGGCGAAGCCCGGGTGACCGTCGGCGAGACTGATTTTCGCTACACCGATGGCAAGGGCAACCCGATGCAGGGTATGTGTGTTACCGCCACGACCCTGCGGGGCCAGGGCATGTCAGCCTCCTGGCAGGGCTACCCGTGCAGCTTCGGCGCCCCGACCGACCAGTTCGACAAGGCCCGAGACATCTTCGAACACCTCGTGCTGCACTTCAAGGAAAACCCGCAGTGGACGGCGTCGCAGCAACAGGAGACAGACCGCTTTACCCGCCTGGTGATGGCCAACCACGAGATGGCCATCGCTGAGATGAACCACATCTACGAGCGGTTCTCCCACCAGGTGGCCGACAACGGGCACCAGTGGGACAACATCATCGCCAACTTGCAGGACGTGCGGGGGCCCGACGGTGAGACGGCGACGGTCAGCGCAGGCCACAACTACTATTGGAAACGCGGCACCGAGGTGGTGGGCACCGAGGGCAACCGTCCCCCAGATGTGACCTTCTCGGCCATGGACAAGCTTTAAGCAGCCTTATGCGGTTGAGCTTTCCCCGGGTCGTGGGCACGGCGCTGGTCCTGGGTCTCCTGGTTTGCGTGCCCGCACTGTATCGGTACTCTAACGACCTGCCACTGGTTTCCGACAAAATCCGGCACGCCTATCTGGTCGCTTGTATCGGATACACTACGGCACTCCTGGCCTGCGCCTGTTGGACCGTCTGGCCCGACCGCTGGGCCGCCGGCCGTCGCAGTTTCACGGCCGTGCTGGCCACCATCTTCATTCTGTATGGGGCAGACGCCGTCTGCGGCCGCATCTGGCCCAGCGACGTCTGGCACAAGGGCCTCATCTTTCCACCCCACTCCGACGCCCATTACGATACCCTCGAGTTCAGCTTCGATGCGCGCGTCAACAGCCTGGGCTTCAGAGACCGGGAGTTTGACGTGGCCCGCGGCAAGTCGCTGCGAATCCTGGCGGTGGGCGACTCCACCACCTACGGCTGGGGCGTGAATATCGAACAAGCCTGGCCTAAAATCCTGGAACAGCGGTTGCGCGGTGCGGGCCTGGACGTCGAGGTGCTCGACCTGGGGCAACCGGGTACCGGGCCCCCCCAGTATGCAGACCTGATCGAAAAAGCCGTTCCCTTGTTCCAT
>DASYBA010000987.1:0-3856 GCA_036501005.1 Candidatus Xenobia bacterium
TGGCGTATTTCGCCCCCGAGCAGGCCCGCGGCGAACGGGCCGACGAGCGGTCCGATATCTACAGCCTGGGCGCCATTCTATTCGAAATGCTCACCGGTCATCTGGTGTTTGATGCGGATAATCCGGCCGAGATGATCGCCCATCATCTGGGCACGCCAGCCCCGTCGCCTCGCCAGTACGTATCGAACGTGCCGGATGCCCTGGAGCGGATCGTCGCCCGCTGTCTGAGGAAAACCCGCGAGGAGCGCTACGCTTCGGTCACCCAACTGCTGGTCGACCTGGAAGAGCACCTGGGCTCCCGCCGTATCGGTCTGGGCCAATTGCGGAGCGGCCGCGCACCCGATCCGCCGCCCGCCCCGCCGGTTCCGACGGCCCCACCGGCCCAGCCCGCCGCCCCGACGCCGCCGGGCGGGTGGAATCCGGCCCCGCCTCCCAAGCTCGACATGGACCGTCAGCCCTGGATGGACATTCTGCATGCCTTGCCCAGTCGACAAGCCGATGCCAACGAGGTGATCGCAGAACACGAGCCGCCGCCCCGTTCTCGTCCCGTCGCGGTGCCCCCGGTCGTCAACCCATGGGATCTGCAGGCGCCCGCCGAGTCTCCCATGGCGGCCAGCGAGTCGTGGCTGCAGGAAGCTAGTTGGGGCAAGTTCGACCAGATTGCCGGCCGCATGCGGAAGGACGATCCTTTGCGATCCGTGCAGGAAGTGCTCGAGTCGCCCACCGAGACCGTCGAGTGCAAGCGTTGCCACGCCACCAATCCGGCCGAGCGGAAATACTGTGTCGAATGCGCTGGCCTGCTGGTGGCATCGCCCCAGCGGCTGCAGCAAGAAGCCCGCGAGATGACCGAGCTGGGCATCATGTATTACAAGCAAGGCCAGCTCGGGGACGCCCGGCGGGAATTCACCGCCGCCCTGGAACGAGTATCGGATCTGTTCGAGGCGAGGCTCTACCTGGGCCGTATCGAACTGGACGAGCATCATCTGGAAGAATCCGAGCGCGAGCTGCGGCACGCGGCCGTGGCCAACGACCAGGATGCCCGGCCGTACATGTTCCTGGCCGAGCTGTACAAGGAACAGGGTCGGAAGAAGGAAGCGGTTGCCGCCTACCGGGCCGCGCTCGCCATCGATCCCCGGGATGCCGAGACCCGCTGCCGGCTAGCGTTTCTGCTCTCCAATCTGCACCAGATCGACGAAGCCATCGCTGAGTATCGGACGGTGGTCGACATGGTGCCGGAGCACCTCGAGGCGTACAAGCAGCTCGGCATCATCTACGCCGGGCAGGACCTCATCGACGAGTCCATCGCGGCGTTCGAGGCCCTCGGCAAGCTGGATCCGCAGAACCAGCAGGCCTTCCGCTGGCTGGCCCGCCTCTATCATCGCCGCAAGCGGTACAGCCACGCGGAACGGGCCTACCACACCGCGCTCTCGCTCGAGCCCCACGATGCCGAGCTGTATGCCCAGCTTGGCTCGGTCTACGAATCGCAGCACAAGGAGGACGCCGCCCTCAAGGCGCTGCGCCAGTCCATCCAGCTCGACGCCGGCAACCTCGAGGCCCGCACCCGCCTGGCCTCTCTCTACCTGACCCACAACCAGCCTCGGCAGGCCATCCAGGAGCTGGAACAGGCGTGCGTCTACCACCCCCAGAGTGCCACCGTGCATCGCTACCTGGGTGAGCTGTACCTGGACCAAAACAACCTGGATCGGGCTTTGTCCCATTTCGAACAGGCGGTCGCCCTCAACCCCATGGCGGCCGAGGCCCATTCCAACCTGGGCAAGGTGTACCTCAAGAAGGACCTGGACTCGGGGGCCATGGTGCACTACCAGCAGGCCGTTTCTATCGAACCGTACAACCCCGTCTATCGAGAAGAGCTGGGCCTGGCCTACTACGCCCAGGGCCAGAAAGACCTGGCGGTGCAGGAGTTGCGCAAGGCCTCCATGCTGGACAGCACCAACGTCGACTACCTGAAAGCCCTGGGGCTCATCTGCGAAAGCGCCGACCGCCTGGACGAAGCGGTGCAGTCCCTCCAGAAAGCGCTGGAGCTGGCCCCGCGCGACGCCATGGCTCGGGGCCTCCTCGGCAAGGTGTACTTGCGGCAGGGCCTGGCCCACTTTGCCATCCAGGAGCTGCAGCGGGCCGTCGATGCCGAGCCCGGCAACCTGCTGCTGCAGATCTACGTGGCGCGGGCCTACAGCCAGATCGGCCAGCCGCAACTGGCCATCAAGCACTTCAAGAACGCCATCGAGCTGGGCGGCACCGAAGGCCGCGAGACGCGCAAGTTCATGGCCCAGTCCTACCAGGATCTGGCCAAGGCCTATCTCGATTCGGGCCAGTACCGCAAGGCCGCCGAGGTACTGGACGCCTCTCTCCAGGTCCTGCCCGATCACCCTCGCAGCCTCCACTATCGCGCCCTCGCGGCGCTGGGGCTGGACGACATCGCACAAGCCCGTGAGCTGCTCGGCCAGGCGCTTTCCAAGGAGCCGCAGAACGCCGAGATGTACTTCTCACTGGGCCGACTGCACGACAAGCTGGGCGAGCCGAGTCAGGCCCTGCGAGCGTACCGTCAGGCCTGCAAGCTGGCGCCCAGCCGGCTGGAGTTTCTGGAGGGTCTGGCCAACCACCTGGCCAGCCAGCGCCAGTACGGGGAGGCCGCCCAGGTGCTGGATGTGGCCCTCAAGCTGCGTCCGGCTCGGGCCGCCATCTACTACGGCATGCGGGGCGGCTGGCTCCTCGACCAGGGCCTGCTAGAGCCGGCCGTCGATGAGTTGCGGCGGGCCGTGGCCAAGGGCAGCGACCAGGTGCAACACTATCTGAAGCTGTCGCAGGCCTTGACCGACCTGGGCCGACTGCAGGATGCCAAGCAGGTGCTCAAGGACGCCGGGGCCAACTTCGCCGGCGAGGATGACCGCACCGCCCTGACTGAAGCCCTCAAACGCCTGAGAAAGTGACCTATGCCGACGTCATCGTCGACCGGGCAGTGGCCGAGCTGTCCCGCCCGCTGACGTACTCGGTGCCGCCGGAGCTGGAGGGGCGAGCCCAGGTCGGATGCCTGGTGAAGGTGCCCTTGCGACAAAGCGAGGCGCTTGGATACGTCATCGGGCTGCACGAAGAGCCCCCCGCCGAGCTGCAGGGCAAGAAAATCCGCCCCATCGACGCCCTCCTGTCGCCGGAACCCTTGTGGGGCCCCGACCTGATGGGCCTGGCCCAGTGGATGCAGGACTTCTACCACGCCTTCCTGTGCCAGTGTCTGCAAAGCGTCGTGCCGGCCCCGGTACGATGGGAGAACAAACGCCGGCGGGGCAAGAGCCGTGCCGATCAGGAGCGATTGGAGGCCGTGCGCCCGGCGCCCACGCTGACCTCTCGCCAGGCTGAGGCCGTCCAGACGATCCGCGGTCTCCTGGAGGCTCGCCGTGCTGCCGTGGCCTTGCTCCATGGCGTGACGGGGAGCGGGAAGACGGAAGTCTACCTCCACGCCATCGAGGAAGCCCTCAAGCTGGGGCGCCAGGTTGTCGTCCTGGTACCCGAGATCGCCTTGACGGCCCAGGCCATCGATCGATATACGGCGCGGTTTGGAGACGACGTGGCGGTCATGCACTCTGCGCTCTCGCCGGCGGAGAGGCTAGGGGAGTGGTGGCGGATCCGCCAGGGCACCGCCCGCATCGCGCTGGGCGCCCGTTCGGCGGTGTTCGCCCCGCTGCCGGACCCGGGCCTCTTCATCGTGGACGAGGAGCAGGACGGCTCCTACAAGCAGGAGCAGCCGCCTCGCTACCACGCCCGCCAGGTGGCCATCAAGCGGGCCATGGACAAGGGGGCGGTGGTGATCCTGGGGAGCGCGACGCCGTCCTTGGAGAGCTTC
>DASYBA010000988.1:0-3178 GCA_036501005.1 Candidatus Xenobia bacterium
TGGTCAACGCCCACAGCCACGCCTTCCAGCGGGCCTTGCGGGGGCGAGCCGAAAGCCGCGACCCCGGTCACCCCCACGAAAGCTTCTGGACGTGGCGGGAAGCCATGTACCACCTGGCCGGTCGCCTGGACCCTGAGTTGATGTGGGCGATTGCCCGCATGGCCTACCTGGAGATGCTCCTGTCCGGCATCACGACGGTCGGAGAATTCCACTACCTGCAGCACGGCCCGGGCGGGCAACCCTACAACAACCCCGACGAGATGGCGCTGCAGGTGGTGCGGGCGGCCTCCGATGCGGGTCTGCGACAGGTCCTGTTGCGGGTCGCCTATCACCGAGCCGGCTGGCAGCGGGCGGCGGAACCGGTCCAGCAACGCTTTTTCGATGCGACGGTCGACGACGTCGTGGCGGCCGCCGAACGCCTCCGCTCGCAAGGGGTCGCGGTGGGCCTGGCGCCCCACAGCGTGCGGGCCGTGCCGGGCGAGTGGCTGGCGCCGCTCCACCGTCAAGCGGGGGCCTGGGACGTGCCTTTCCACATGCACCTCTCCGAACAGCCGGCCGAGGTGGAGGCGTGCCAGGGGGAGCACGGCGTGACGCCCGTAGGTCTCCTGGCGCGAGAGGGCATCCTGGACGAGCGGCTCACCGCGGTGCACGCCATCCATTTGACGGCTGACGACCGACGGCGCCTGGCCGAGGCGCGGGCGGGCATCTGTGCGTGCCCGACGACGGAGCGGAACCTGGGCGACGGCATCTTGCCGGCGCAGGCCCTGGACGGGGCGGTCTTCTCGCTGGGCAGCGACTCGCACACCCAGATCAACCTGCTGGAGGATGCTCGGGAGCTGGAATACCATTTGCGCCTGGAGCGGCTCGAGCGGGTCGTGCTGGCAGAGCGCTCGTTGGCGTCCTGGCTGTGGCGGGCGGCCACGAAAGGCGGGGCCCGGGCCCTCGGGCTGCAAGCGGGCGAAATCGCCCCGGGTCGGCCCGCGGACCTGGTCGCCGTCTCGCTCGACGACCCGTCGCTGGTGGCCCACGACGAGGACGAGCTGCTCACCAACCTGGTGTTTTCCCTCGAGCGCACGGCCATCCGCACGGTGTGGGTGGGCGGCGAGGTGGTGGTGGCCGAGGGGCGGCATCGGGCCCAGGACGGCATCGTGGCCGACTATCGAACGGCCCTGAGGAAGATCTGGCCATGACCGTACGGGAGCGGCTACGGGCCATGGTGGCGGTCGACTCGGTGTCGTCGCGCCCGAACCGCCCCATGCTCGAGCTTCTGGTGCAGCAGCTCGATGGGCTGGGCGGCCGTATCGAATTCCACGCCTGTGGACCGGACAAGACCAATCTGCTGTACTACCTGGGGCCTGATGGCCCGCCGCGGCTCGCTCTCGTCGGGCACAGCGATACGGTGCCTTACGATGCGCAGTGGGCCGAGGCCTTATGTCTGACGGAACGAGAGGGACGGGCCTACGGCCGCGGCTCGGCCGACACCAAAGGGGGGCTGGCGGCCATCATCGAGGCACTCCACCGGGTGGATCCCAAGGGCTGGCAGCACCCCATGGTGTTCGTCGCCACCGCCGACGAGGAGATTGGCTGCCTGGGGGCCAAGCGGATGCTGGCCGACGGCGTGGTGCATCCGACCCACGCGGTGATCGCCGAGCCGACCAGCCTCGTGCCGATACGGGGGCACAAGGGCTACTGCGCCGACGAGGTGCGGGTCCGCGGCCGGGAGGCCCACAGCGCCTACCCGCACCTGGGGCGCTCGGCCATTCTCGACGCCGGGCGACTGCTGGTCGGGCTGGAAAGCGTGGCCGATGGGCTGCAAGCCGATGTCGACCCGAGCTTCGATCCCCCCTGGACGACCCTCAACGTCGGCACCATCCAGGGCGGGAAGGCCCGGAACGTCATCGCCGGGGAGTGTGTGTTTCCCGTGGAGTGGCGGCCCATCCCGGGGCAGTCTCTAGACCTCGTGCATGAGCGGTTGCAGGCTTGCGTCGAGCGCTCTGGCGTGCAGGCCGAGTTGACAGAAGTTCGCCGGGACCCGGGCGTGCTGACGGCGCTCGATGCGCCCATCGTCCAATGGCTGAGCGAGGTCACCGGGCATGCGGCGGAGACGGTGGCGTTTGGCACTGAACTCCCGTATCTGACAGGGCTGGGGGCGGAGAGTTGCGTCATCGGTCCGGGCGACATCCGGGAGGCCCACCGGACGGGCGAGTTCGTGCCCTTGGATGAGCTGGAGGCGGCCGTCGAGATCTATCGCCGAACCATTCTCAGGTTCTGCCAATGACTGGGAATGGAGGACCGGGCCGGCGAATGCTGGCCCGCATGTTGCGACACGCCATCTGGGCCGGCGCCCTGCTCTTGTGCCTGGCCGCACCGGCCGCGGCGCGCCCGATACCGATTCAGGCCCTACCCTGGATGGGGCGCGACGTGGCCCGGGCCCTGCCCCGCCCTACGGACAACGGCGACGATGCCACTCCGGCCCATCCCAAGACGTTCCAGGGCGATTGGAACGCCTTCACGGTGGAGGTGCCGGCGCCCGTGGCAGCAGACCATCGGGCCAGCCCGGCCGTGGAACAGTTTACCTATCTCTGTGCCTTTGCAGAGTGCAAGCTCAGTGTTCGCTTCGTGGCGGTCCGCGACGCCACCATGGTGGCCGACAACGTGGCGCACCCGTCCAAGCTCGCCGACGACCTCGCCCAAGAGAGCGGCCATGCGTTTCATCAGATCCAACTGGGGGATGCGCCGGCCATGGAGACCACATTCGATACGACCGCCGGAGTGCACAGCCGGGAGGTGGCGGTGCAATCTGCCGATGGGCGCATGCTCTTCGTGCTAGACGCACTGTGGAGCGGGCAGCGCCCCGACGCCGTAGGCCGCTTCTTCGAGACGTTCAAGATGGGCGCCCTGGACCTGCCGCCGCCGCCGTCGCCGCTGGTCTTTCCCGCTCTGGTTCCGTTCGAATACAAGGGCATCATCGCTCTGCGCGCTCCGGATGGATGGGCGCTGGGAGATCGCAGCAAGGACGGCCAGGTCTGCCTGATCTGGCTGGCCCCCGGAAGGCGGGGCTTCCTGGTCCTGATTGTCGCCGACATCCTGGGGGGCAACAAGGAGGCCGTGAGAGACTTTCTCAAGCACCAGTTCAGCAAACTGGAGGCCGACGGCATGGTCGACGTCAGAAGCGCCG
>DASYBA010000989.1:0-21806 GCA_036501005.1 Candidatus Xenobia bacterium
AGGCGGCCGGCAGGCGGACGACGAACTCGGTGCCCACCTCAACCGTGCTGGTCACGGAGATGTCGCCATGGAAGCGCTCCACCAGCGCCTGCACGATGGCCAGCCCCAGCCCACTGCCCCCGGTGCGGCGGTCGCGGGACAGGTCCGCTCGATAGAACGGCTTGAAAATGTGCGGCAGATCCTGGGCGGGAATGCCGGCGCCTCGATCCGACACCGTCAGGGTGACGACGGGCGCGTGGGCGGTGCAGGCCAGGGCGATGGGCGAGCCGGCCGGGCTGTATTTGTGGGCGTTGTCGAGCAGATTTCGAACGACCTGCGTCAATTCGCCCTTGGTCGCCAAGGCGATGGCGCGGCTGGGAGGGACCCAGTTGATGGGACGATCCGGCACCAGCAGACGGTGCTCATCGACCAGGTCGTTGACGATGGGCACCAGGTCGACGGGTTCCAGCGCCCGCGGCTCGATCTGGTCGGCCCGGGAGAGCAGCAGCAACTGGCTGACCAGGTCACCCATCCGCTCCACCTCCCGCCCGATGGTCTGGACGGCCAGTCGGCTCTGCGCCGGATTGTCCAGGCCATCCTCCAGCAGCTCGGCCATGCCGCCGATGGCAGTGAGAGGCGTCTTCAGCTCGTGCGAGGCGTCGGCCACGAACCGCTTTTGGGCCGCGAAGGCGCTCTGCAGGCGCTCCGCCATGCGATCGAAGGCGGCCGCCACCCGGAACACCTCGCTACGGCCGGAGGGCAGCCCGCTGCGGGCCGAGAAATCGCCGCTGGCCAGTTCCGATGCCGTGGCCGCCAGCCGCTGCAGGGGCCGGCTGAACACATCCGACAGCCAGAAGCTCACCACCTGGCACATGAGGAGCGCCGCCAGGGCCACCAGGCCGAGGTTCCAGCGCATGGCCTCCAAGAGTCGCGCGGCACTCTGCCAACTGGCGGCCGTCTGCACGTAGAAAAGCTGGCCCCGCTCGTCTGGGAGGGGCACCAGGAGGACCTGGAACGGCTGGCCGCCAGCTTGCCACAGGCTGGCGCGGATCGCGCTCGTGTAATCGCTGGGGTTGGGCAGAGGCACGGGCAGGGTGCCCCGTTCCGCCAGGACGTTGCCGGCGCCATCGAGGATGCGAACGAAGCCGGTGTTGGAGGCGCTGGAGGTGGTCCGGGCGAGGTCGTCCCAGGGTTCAAAGGGGAACATGAGACGGGGAAACGGCGGCGGTGGCGTCAGCGGAAAGGCGACCGAGGGCCCGGGCGTGATCTGAATGGTCACCATGGGCGGCGGCGGCGGGTGGCGACTGGACCACAGCCCGTGCACCTGCTCGACGACGTTGGCCACCGATGAGCGCCACAGGTAGACCGAGACGGTATAGTAGATGCCGAGGGTGACCGCGGCCAGGGTGACGACCTGGAAAATCAAGAGACAGGCCATGACCAGGTGGCGAAGGGGCAGATGGCGCATGCGTTGTTACCAGGATAGCACAGATGGCCACCGGGCGGATGAAGGACGGCTTAAGATTCGGGAGCTTCCGCCCCCAACCGCTCCGCTGGAGGCCTCCTCCGCCAGCGCCGGGGCGTGCCGGTGACGGCCGGGCTGTTTGACCCACTGGGCCGCGTGGACGGCTTTCTCCTTGATCCAGTCTCGATGGCTGACCACCTGGACCCCGACATACAGAAGGTTGCCAGCGACCATCAGGGGAGGGCACATCGTGATGGCACCGGCGGCCATGACTCCGGCGGCCGCAATCTTGCCCGCGGCCCGCCACAGGTGGTGGCCTTCTGGAGCGTGCTTGGATTTGAGGTTGTGGATGTCGCGGGCGCTGTCCAGGACGGGGCAGGCGATGCTGGTCAAGGTATCGATCCCGCCCAGAATGGCCAGGGCGACGCCAGAGACCGGGCAGAACAGGGCAGCGATGGAGAGCCCGGTGGCGATGCTCTGGCCCAGCCCCAGGGTGCCCAGGGCCAGGTCATACGCCCCGGCCCGGCGCATGATGCGAGCGCTATTAGGCTTGCCTTTCTTCTGCAGGTGGCTGGCGTGGGCGAGGTGGCGAGCCCCCAGCCAGATCTGGGCTGGCGCGCCCACCACGGGGACGGTCGTGGCGAGCTGATGGGCCGATCCGGGCTGTACCGAGGCGTCCATCTTGCGGGGGGAAAGGGCGTGCCGGGGGGCATGCCTGGGCCCGGCGGGTTTCGCGTGCATGGGCCTGACTTTAGCAAACCCGTGTTGCCATGTTGTTAGCGAAGGTCGACGCGGTTGTAAACAGTCTAGAGAGCTCAAGCCTAAAGGGCTCCGCCCCCCATCCTGAAAGGGCTCCGCCCTCCATCCGTTCGCTTCGCTCACTGGGGGCCCCCCCGGCTGGTCCTTAGGGAAGCTCTGCGGCATCTGCGCTGCGCGCCCTACTAGCCAGCGCCTGACGCAACGGCTGCAGTCGCAGCGGCGGAGCCCTCGAGGTAGGCGCTGGCTGTAGTAGTGGGCGAAGCCCGATGCCGCAGGGCTGCCCGAGCAACGAGCCAGGGGGGCCCCCAGCGAAGCGGATGGGGGGCGGAGCCCTCGAGTCTGTGCATAACTATGCGGAAAACGGTGTGGAAAAGTGTGTGAATAACTCGCTTGACGAGGGGGGTGGCGATAGGTAAGATAACAGCGTCGACGGCGGCGGCAACGCCAACAACGACAACGGTGGTCTTTGAAAACTGGATAGCGGAATGTTGAAACTGAGCAGATACCTGTCACATCTGTGCGTGCAATGCACATAGAGACGGTCTGACCAGGCAAGGCGGTGCGGCGTGCTTCACGCTGGCGCTCCCGGTCCCGTTGGCTACGCCGACGGTCGAATCGATACCATCTCCCTACAGCCACCGGTACCCGATGGGTGCAGCACGAGGTGGGCGACGCTGAGCAATTCCTGTAAAGCGGGTGGGTACATGGCCCACAACGGCAGGATGGACTTGGGTCTGGGCGATTCATCTGGGCACTCATCACGGTGCCCGATCCGGAGCTGGCCGGTACGAAGAAGGAACAGGGCGACCTGAAGACCGACAATGCCGTGCAGCGGGACGTGTAAACCGCTGGCCGCCGGCCCTTGAATCGTGGCCCAGGTACGCCTGGGTGCCGTCAACGGCCTGCCGCGGCTGGCCCGCTGACAAAGCGGGGCAGCAGCAAGGGATGGCGTGGCGCAGCTTCGGCTGGTCGGCCCGTTGCCCCTGTCATCGTCCACAGTGTGACGCTTCCCCGGTCCTGGCCGCCAGGCTGGTGATCGGCCGGACCTCGATGCCTGGTGCGCTTTGGCGTGCGAGTGCGTCGAGAAGCGGAGTTCAGCGCAGGCCGAAAGGCGGTGCTTGACTCTGAAGTGGCCCACGGCGCCGAGAGGCGTGCCAGTGTGGCTGCGATCCGGACCCCGCCGTGCTGAGAGGCACAACGGGTTCGAGATGAACCCTGGGCCGAGAGGCCTGGCGAGTTCGCAATGCGGGCCGGTTCCGCCGAGAGGCGGGCGGGTTCGAAAGGCGATTATCCCTGTCGAAAGACAGCGGCGGGTCGTGCCGGAAGTCGTCGTCACGTCGAAAGATGTGTATGGCGCTAGGAAGACCGAGGGGTCGCAGTGTGCTGAAAGGTGCGCCGCGATACTTCGAAGACCGAGGTTTGGCGGTGCATTGAAAGATGCGCCCCGGCTTCGAGTCCCGCACGACAGTGGTCCGCCCAACGGCGTGGCCAGTGTCTCGGGTGCCGCCTTCAAGTCGATTGCGCCCCTGATCGTTTCGCAACGGTCGTGGCCGTACGACACCTCTACCCGGGTGAGGTTCAATGCCTGTCGCAGGGCGTTGGAAGGGCAGGCTGAGTCGGATTCTCCGAATCCGACCGTATCGCTCAGCGGAGTTTCGCTATCCAGTCTTCAGAGACTACCAGTGCAGAGAGCCCGTCAGGGCTCTTTCGCTTTTCGGCCCCGCCTTGTCACTACAACGCCGACGGTGGCGCGTCCTCCGGGGCGTTGCCCCAATCGCGGTTGGGGCGCGGCCCCATCACCAGGTGCAGCTCGCCGCCCTTCGACAGATCGTCCTGGCTGAACCAGGGGTGCGTCCAGGGCGTCCCGTCGAGCGTGGCCGACTGGATGTACGGTCCGGAGCCGGCAGTCGATACCGTGAAGTCTTTGCTATTGGGCAGATGCAGCACCGCTCTGGAGAACAGCGGGCTGCCCACCGCGTAGATGGGCTGGCCCGGGCAGACGGGGTAGAAGCCCAGCGCGCTCATGACGTACCAGGCCGACATCTGGCCGGTATCCTCATCGCCCAGGATGCCGTCCGGGCGGTCGCTATACAGCTCCGTCACCGCCCGGTGCGCCCAGTATTGCGTCTTCCACGGCTGCCCGGCATAGTCGAACAGATAGATGTCGTGTTGGACAGGCTCGTTGTTGTGGGCGTACTGCCCCATGTGCACCAACCCCAGCTCCCGCATCTCGTGGATCACCCGGTGGTAGGCTCCGACGTGGTATTCGGGTGGGGTGGAGAACAGGGCATCCAGTCGAGCGGCGAACGGGGCCGGCCCCCCCATGAGCGCCATCAACCCCGCCACGTCCTGCTGTGCAGAGAACAGGTAGTGCCATGCGCACCCCTCGGTAAAAGGACTGCCCCACGCCAACGGATCGAAGGGGCTCTGCCAGCTTCCGTCCTTGTTTCGACCGCGCATGAAGGCACTTTGCGGGTCGAACACGTTGCGATAGTTGCGGGCCCTGGCACTCAACATGCGGTATTCGGCATCGTGCCCCGCGGCCCGGGCGATCTGACCCACACAATAGTCGTCATAGGCATATTCCAACGTGCGGGAGGTCGCCTCGACCATCCGATCGGTCGGCAGGTAGCCCAGCGACTGGTAGTACTCCAACCCTTCACGAGCCCCGGACGCCAGGTCGCCCTGCGTCGTGGCGTCCTTCCAGGCGGCCTGGAAGGCTTTGACGACGTCGATGCCCGGCACGTGCAAGGCCAGGGCCTCGGCCAGCACGGCATCCGAGTGGGAACCGATCATGACGTTCGTTTCATTGGGGTTGGGCCACTTCGGCAACCAGCCCCCCTGCTGGTAGGCATTAAGCAGCCCTTGGCAAAGGTGGGATGCCTGCTGGGGGTACATGATGCAGAGCCACGGAATCTCGGTTCGATAGGTATCCCAGAAGCCGCAGTTGGCGATCATCCAGCCATCATGCACCTTCAGGTCATAAGGACTGCGATACGCCGGGCCCTGCGGGCCGGGTTCCGCCAGCATGTGCGGGAGGAGTAGCGTCCGATACATGGCCGTATAGAAGGTGCGCCGCCACGCGGGCGTCCCGCCCTCCAGGTCGACTCGGGAGAGCGCCTGGTTCCACGCCGAGCGAGCCCGGACTGCGGCGGCGGCCACGTCAAAATCGGGTACCTCGGCGGCCAGATTCTTGCGCGCCTGTTCGACACTGATGAAGGATGTCGCCATGCGTACCCGCACCGTCAGCCCCCAGCAGCGCATGAAGGCGCCCACGTGATCGCCTTCCCGATGCAGGCTGCCATCGTAGATGCCGACCGGCTGCCACGTTCCCCAGGCTGCCATGGGCGTATCGAACTGCATGACGAAGTAGCACCGGTAGTCGGGCCCGATCTGGCTCCCCGCATTGTAGCCCACGATCTCCCGAGCCTCTGGATGGACTTCCACCGTGCTGGAGCCCCCCTGTGCGTCCAACAGCACCGATCCCGTCCCATTCCCGGGCGCCCACGCAAACTCCATCAAAGCCCCATGTTGAGTGGGCACCACGGTGGCGTCTACGTTCGAGTCGTCCAGATGGCACTGGTACTCGTAGGGATGGGCAGACTCCTGATCGTGCGAGAAATGGGAGCTCCGCACCGTCTGCCGGCTCAATGCCCCCGCCACCGGCATGAGCGAGAAACACCCGTAGTCGTCCATCCACAGCGACGGCTTGTGGGTGCCCCGGAATCCGATGATCTGGTTCGAACGGTACTGATAGAGGCCCGGCCCACCGGCGGTCTGCGGGGTCCACTCGATCATGCCGAACGGCCAGGCCGCGGCGGGGTAGGTGTTGCCGTGCGATACCGCCGCCGTGTTATCGCTGCCCACCAGAGGATTCACGTCGTCGACGGGATCTGCGAACGCCACACCGGTGAAGGCCAACAGGCAGGAAGCGAGGAACACGATCTTTCTCATCCGACGACCACCCGGGCCAGAGCGGCCAGGCCGTCCATGTCATCCAGGTCCCGCCACTCCAGGATGAGGCGCTCCACGCCTGCCTTTCGATAGGTATCCACTTGCTCGGCCACCCCCTTCGGCGGCCCGTACAACACGCCCTGCGCCCGCATGGCGTCAGACGGTTGCCCCCGCCGCTGCAGCTTTGCCACGAGCTGCCGCTCGTCGGCACCGAAAACGACCGCTTGCAACAGGGAGCGACGTACCGCCTCACGGGGACGGCCCGCTCCCTCCACCAGATCGTCGAGACGGGCGTTGAGGCGCTCGAATTCCCAGGGAGGGATCCAATGTGCGTTCCATTCGTCGGCATACAAAGCTGCTTTGGGCAGCGTACGACGTGGGCCGTTCCCACCCAGCAGAATGCGTAGACCATGCGGGAAACGCGGCATCTCGTCGGGCGAGACCTGAAAGTGCCGACCGCGGTAAGCACGACGCTTCTCGTGCTGAAGGCACAGGGTCAGAATCTGGAGGGCCTCCTCGAGGCGAGCAAATCTCCCCTCTACGTCCAGCAGATCGAAACCGAACATGCGATGCTCTCGCTCCTGCCACCCAGCCCCCAGTCCCAGCACCAGACGCCCGCCAGACAACTCCTGGATGGCGGCCGCGGCGCTTAGAATCTCGACAGGGTGGCGAAACGACACGGGCGCGACCAGTGGGCCCATGTCGATACGCTTCGAATGATCCGCCTGCCAGGCGAGAGAGACCCACAACTCCAAGGCGTCCATCTCGACGGGAAAGGGATTGACGAAGTGGTCGGAGCGGAACAGTCCGCTGAAGCCCAACCGCTCTACCGCTGCCACCATGCGCTGCCAACGGGGCCAGTTGAGACCCTCCTGGCCCTCGACAAGGATGGCGACGTCCAATCAGCCTCGGCCTGCCGCCTGGGTCAGCGTCTTGGGCGCCGGGTGCCGTCGAATCAGGACGATGGGCGTCTGCTCGCCGCCATTGCCCTGCGGATTGTCCAGCAGGCTGTCGTGCACCATCTGCGACAGGGTCGGATCCGATATGCCCAGGACCTGGCACTTATGCAAGTCGTTGGCATCGACGACAGCCGCCTCCAACCCCGTGCGGGCCTTCACGTCGCGGCACACCTCGTCGGAATTCTTCGGCCCCATGACCACGCACTTGTCGTACGGCGCCAGCGTTCCCGTGCAGTCGTCAATGGCGGCCACGTCAGGTCCAGCGACTCGATAGAAGTCGCCCGACCGCCCCACCAGACGCCCGAACAAGCCCGCCAGAGTCGCCAGGACAAAGCGCCCGACCCCGATCTCCCGCATCGCCATCTCACAACTGTAGCACGACGACAGGCTGGAGTCTGGCAGGAAATATCGATTGAGCCGGCGAGCCAGAAAGCGAGGACGGATCTCCCCGACGTTCTTGACCCGGCCCTGCATGATGGCCAGGGCCGATTCGGCGATGGCCACGACGTCTCCGGGCTGCGCCAGATCCTTGATGTAGCGTCGGATGATTTCCACAAAGTCGTCCTCTGGACGCAGCAAGTGAGTGCGAATGGGAATGACGCGGGCGTCCAGGGGGGGCGATACCTTGGGTTTCGTCACGCCATACACGGTCGGCATGGTTCCGGGCGTTAGCGAGAGCCAGTCGGCCAGTTCCAGCGCCACTTCCTGGCGGCCGTTGCGGATGGGGGTGCGGTTGTAGAATTTGTAGTTCAGTTCGATACGCATGAGGCCGACGTTCTTGAGCCAGTCCAGCGCGTTGCCGTCGGCCGCATCGACTTCCACGCGCACCTGCAGGGGGCAGTCCGTCTTCAACTTGACCGCGATGGCTTCGAAGTAGCCGTCGTCCCGGGGCAGGAGCAGGTTGTTCACCCACACTCGCAGGTTGGCGCCCCGCAGACGGTCGCCGTCGGGCACCACCCGGCCGACACAGTCGACCAGCAGCGCCTGCTGGCGGGCCTGGGGCCCGTGCACGAACGGAACGGTAAACTCGACGATGGCCGAGCCGGGCACTCGCTGGTAGATGCGGCGATCACGGATCTGCTTGGCGTCCACCCGAATGTCGGCGTCTCCCTTGCGGGCCACCAGCACCTGTTCGGCCGCCACCAGGGCCGCCATGCCACCCATCAATACCCAGGGCAATTTCATCCGTTCGTCCTCGCTGCTTGAAAATTATTCGACCCTGATGGCTTCGAGCCATGCCACGTCTTTCCTGTACCCCATCGAGCCGCGGCTCGAACGGACTCGCCCGGACCCCGGGGCGGAGCCCCTCGAGGTGGCGCTGGCTAGTAGGGCGAAGCAGATGCCGCAGAGCTACCCAAGCTACGAGCCGGGGTCGCTGCGCTCCTCGAGCTACGCTCGCCCAGCGAAGCGTCTGGGGGGGCCTCGAGGTGGCGCTGGCTAGTAGGGCGAAGCAGATGCCGCAGAGCTTCCCAAGCTACAAGCCGGGGTCGCTGCGCTCCTCGAGCTACGCTCGCCCAGCGAAGCGTCTGGGGGGCGGAGCCCTTTTAAGCCGGGTCGCCCACCACCCGGAATCCCACGTAGTCTGAGGCCTGGTCGGGCTTCAGACCTTCTCGAGCCGACACTGACGTCAAGTGCGTACTCGTCCAGGCGCCCCCGCGGATTTCGCGGGGTTCCCGACCTTCCGGGTCTTCCCGCCCGTCCCCGGCCTGGAAAGGGTAGGGACGGAACTTTGACGAGCACCACTCCCACACGTTGCCCGCCATGTCGTGACAGCCGTAGGGGGAAACCCCGTGGGGAAACTGTCCGACGGCAATAGGCGCCTTGGCCGGGCGGGCATCCGGGCCGACCAGCCCGGTGCAGCAGGCCGAGGCCTCCCACTCGTCGCCCCACGGCCACTTGCGGCCGTCCTCGCCGCGGGCCGCCTTCTCCCACTCCGCGCCCGTGGGCAGACGGAGGCCCGCCCACTTCGCGTAGGCCTGCGCCTCGAACCAGGAGACCTGGGCGGCCGGCACGTCCTCGCCGTACTTCTGGGCGTACAACTGCCAGCGCACGTTGCCCATCTCTCCGGTCGTCGACAGGTAGTGGCGGTACTGGCGATTGGTGATGGGGTGCCGACTGATGTAGTAGTCGGGTAACTCGAGCTGGTGCCGCTTGAGCCAGTCGCCCATGGTGAAGGGCCCGGCCGGGACACGGACCAGCAGGGACCCGTCCACCGGATGGACGACTTCGCCGTGCGGCGTGCTAGGCGGCCACCCCACCGCCAGCCGGGCGGCGTGTTCCACCACTCGGCGGGCTGCCGGGCGGGCCCCCGAAGCCCAGGACACCGAGGCGTAGACCTGCACCGGCCAACCTTCTTCCATCTCGACGATGCCCAGGAAAGGCCCGCAGCCCAGGCGCTGCAGCACGGCATCGGGAACCTTTTCCGCGATCGAATGCACGTGGAGGGGCACCAGCACGGGGGCGTCACACAGCAATCGCTCGACCTCGTCTTGCAGTTCTGCACCCCCGAGGTCGGCCGTTCGATATAAGAACACGGCCAGTTGGCGATATGCGGGACGGCGGCCCGTCGGCTGGAACTCCGGAACTTGCCGCAAGGCGGTTCGAACCGCCGCCATGGATTGGGGACGGTCCTCCCGAAATAGCGCCATCATACGGCCCAGCAACCGTTCCAACTCCGGCGAGGCGGACGGCACGTGCGTGGTGAGGTGGGGCAGGCTGACCTCGCCAATGAGAATCTCGATAGCGCCCGGCGGGACGCTTCCGGTCAACAGGGTGAAGACCGTCGCGCCGAGAGCGTACACGTCGGCCCTAGGATCCACGGCGCCGCCATACTGCTCGACGGGGGCATAGCCCTGCGTGCCAGCCGTCTTGAACATGGCCTCCAGGGTCGCGTTGGTGGTCGCGGCAATCCCGAAGTCGATAAGCCGAACGTGGTCGTGGTCGTCGACCATGACGTTGTCCGGCTTGAGATCACGAAAGACGATGGGCGGCGTGTGGTCGTGCAGGTAATCCGCGACTCGACAAAGATCGTCCATCCAGCGCAACACCTGGGCGAGCGGCATGCCGCCGTGATGGTCCTCCATGAGGCTGCGCAGGGAGCGGCCTTCGACAAAGTCCATGACCATGCAATGGTTGGCCCCTTCGATAAAGAAGTCGTGCAGGGGCACCAGTCCCGGGTGGTCCAGCGTGCGCAAGAGCTCAGCCTCGGTCTGGAACTGCTGGACGGCCTGTTGCCGCTCCTCCTCGCTGGGAGCCCGCACCTTCATGACCTTGACGGCGACCAGGCACCCTGTCTGGGTATCCTGCGCTCGATAGACGCAGCTCATGCCCCCCTGCGCCAGGATGCTTTCAACCACGTAGCGATCCTGCAGGCGGGTCCCGGGCTGCAAGGGTCCAACCGTGTCCGGCGGCTCGGCGGTGGGAGGTGCTGCGTCAATTCCCGGCGAGGGGTTCTGGGGCTCAGACCGGGTCGGTTCCGAGCCTTCGGATGGAGATACCAGGCGCTTCACAAAGCCTCCAGCCCAATATGGACTAGTTCTAGCGGCTTACGACGCAGGCCTGCCTGGATTTCCCCTCGCCTGCTACAGATTCATGATCGGCGCGTAGACCTGCTTGTAAAGTGTAATGATCTGGTAGCCCATGGCCCCGGCGATGATGAAAAAGACCACCATGGGAATCGCCACCCCGACCGTCTGGAGCCCGGCCCGCACGTCGATCTCCATCAAATCCGACGACTTGCGCAGCATGTGGGGAATCGTCCCGCTCTGCTCGGCCGAAGCAAGCATCTGGACGACCGTGTAAGGCAGTGCGTCGATGTCGGTGAAGGCTTCCGTCAGCGACCGGCCATTCTGCACCTTGGGTATGGCGGTCAGCAGGCGTTGCTCCATGATGCTGTTGCCGCACGCTCCGGCCGCCAGTTCCAGGGCTTTGGGAACGGCCAGGCCGGCATCCATCAACTCGGCGAGCGTTCGAATGAACCACATGGCGGCCATCAGTCGAGCCAGTCTGCCCACCACGGGCGTGAACAGGAGCATCGCATCGACCAGCGTCCTGATCTCTTTCAATACGGTCGTTCGATAGAGGAGAATACCACCCAGCAAGGTGCCGTACAAGATCAAGAAGCCGGGGATGACCACGGCCAGGTAGGCCCCCAGACCTTTCATATACCAGGTGACGAGGGGGGGAATCACGATCCCGGCGTGGAGCATCAGGAAGGGGTAGGCCAGCCGGGTCATGAGCTCCATGCGAGCCTGCCAGGCGCGCTCGACGTGGTCGGCCAAAGACAGCAGCACCTGGTCGACGCGCCCGCTTTGTTCGGCAGACACGACCATGGCCCCGATGAAGGGAGTGAAAAGGTAGGGGTAATCGGTGAAGGCGGCCGAGAACGGTGCCCCCTCCCGCAGCTTGGGGATGGCCTCGGACAGCCAGCGCTGGATGCCGCCGGGGCTCGCGTTGCAGAGGGTCTCAAGGGCGCCCAGGAAGGTCATCCCGGCCTGGACCATGGTGGCCAGTTGCCGAAAGAACAGGGCTTGCGCCTTGCCGCTGATGCCCAAGACCCGGTCCTGGAGGTTCGGCATGCCGGTGGGTTTCTGGACCGCTCGGGCGGAACCCTGTGGAAAGGAAGGCAGGTGTGATGGAACGAACCGCGACCAGACATAAGGGGGAGGCGAGGACAATGCCCAGATACGCCATTTTGATGCGGGAGGACGACAACAAGTGGAGCTCGCTGGGACCTGACGCCCAGGAGATGCTCCTCCAGAAGTACTTCGCCTGGACCGACGATTTGAAGGCCCGCAACGCCTTCGTGACGGGAGCCCCCATCGGAACGGGCGGCCGCCTCTTGCGATTGACCGAGGGGCAGGTGGTGGAGACGCCGTTCCGGGAGCTGAAGCAGGTGCTGACCGGCTACTTCATCATCGAGGCGGCCGATCTGACGGCGGCCACGGAGATCGCCCGCACGTGCCCGGCGCTCATCCACGGCGAGACGGTGGAGCTTCGTCCGGTGGGCAAGGTCTAGCCAGCATCGAGTGAGGTGGCGATATCCCCGCCAGGTGGTGATTGGCCTCTAGTTCGCTGACGTTGCTGCCGGGCCCGGGTTGGCGGGGGCCGCCGGCGGGGGTGAAGGCGGAGGAGCCGGCGCTGGGGCCGGTGCGGGCGTCGAGCGCACCACCGGAACCGCAGGGGCATCACTGTCATCGCCCGCCACAATCTCCAGCAGTCGATGGCGGTCATCCTTGTACATGTGCAGGGTATCAGCCACGCCGCCCACCGACCCAAGGATGACGCCGAACTTCACCGACGACGCCAGCGACAGCACCCCCGCGATGCCACAGAAGAACGCGGCCGCCTCCAGCGTGCCCGCGCCATTGGGAAACTCCAGGATCTTCAGGTTGTCCACCGGAGCTGGCAGGCTCGGCATGTGCAGGCCCTTGCCCAGGACCCAGTTGTAGCCGAAGAACAACATGCCCATCCAGAGCGGCCACGTGTTGGCCGTAAACCACGACGACACCCAGGCGATACGGTCGGTGTTGATGAGGTAGTAGTAGGCATTGCCCGTGCCCGTCAGCTCGAGGAACGACGACCCCGAGTCCCGCAGCGGGCGGGCCAGCTCCCGAATGTTGACGTCCAGCCCCAGCCCGCGCCCGAAGTACGAATCTTGCGTGTCGCCGCTGGACCCCAGGCGGGCATCGCCGTGGATGGACAGTCCCAGGCAGATGGGCAGCAACCCGAGCATGCCCTCGAGGCTCATCCACTGCCCTTTGGCTGTATGCATGGCGGAGAGGAACAACAGGCCGCTCAGCACCAGCAGCCCGTTGGTCAGCTTCTCCCACAGCGTGAGCCTCTGGACCTTGAGCCAGGCCACCTCGCTGATGCGGTACAGCGTCCCCCCCAGGCGGACGGCTCCGGACGAATTAGGCATGCGGCCTCCTTTTTCTTGACCGTCCGTACTACTCCGGGGCCTGCCCTCCCCCTCCTCGAACCACGTGGATCCGGTCCGCCGGAGGTCGACGCAGATCGGGGTGCCGGCGCAGGTAGTCGACCATCACGTCGAGCACCAGCCTGCCTGAGGTCGGCTGCGTTCCCCCGGCCAGCACGGTGTAGCCGTCCCCCCCCAAGATCATGAAGTCGATGGTAGCCACCCGGTAGCTGGCCGAGTCAGACAGCGCCGCACCCCCGACCTGGACGTTTCGCACGGTCTGCCCGTCTACTTCAAACGTGACGCCCGACACCTGGATGTGCAACGGCACACCCTGGGTCAACAATGCCTTCAACTGGGCGCCCGTCAGCGTCACCGTCATGACGTGGTTGTCGAACGGCAGCACCGAGAACACGTCGCCCCACTTGACCGGCCCGGCCAGGAGCGATGCCCGCAGGCCCCCGTGGTTGTAACAGGCGACGTCGGCTCCCGTCTCCTGTCGAACGGCATCGCAGACGACGTCGCCCAGAGGGCTCTCCCCGCTGGTCTCGTCTCCGACCGGCAGGTCCTCCGCCAATTGCCCGACCTGTCTTGCGATACGCGGTCCCACCCGGGCCACACTCTCCCGGACCACCGCCTGCACCTTGGCATCGGGCGAGATCATGGCCGTCACGATGGGCGTCAGCTCGCACCGTTCCGATACGACCTGTCGCTGGTCGGTGTCGTAGTCCAGTTCGAGCGTGCCCACGTAGCGCCCGTAACACCCGCCCTGCACGATGATGGTGTGCCCCACCATGCGCCCGTCCGACAGTGCCGTGTGGCTGTGCCCCCCGACGATGGCGTCGATACCGGGCACGTCCCGGGCCAGCTTCTCGTCCGCGTCCACCCCCAGGTGCGTCAAGAGAACCACCACCTGGGCCCCGTCCTGTCGCATGCGGGGCAGGTACTTGCGCACCGTGTCGGCAGGGTCGAGGAAGCGGACTGTCGCCACGTTGCCAGGAAACGACAGCTTCGGCGTATCGGTCGTGATCAACCCCAGAATGCCGACTTTCACGCCGTCGACCGACGTCACGACATACGGCCGCACGTGGGGCAGCAACCGCCCGTCGAGGTCGACCAGGTTGGCGCACACGATGGGGGCTTTTGACCGATCGACCATGGCCTGCAGACGAGGCTGCCCCCAGTCGAACTCGTGGTTGCCGATGGTGCGGGCGTCATAGGGGAGGACGTTGAGAAAGTCCACATCCGCCATGCCGAACGACAGATTGCTGGCCGCCGTGCCCTGCGCAATGTCGCCGGCATCGAGGAGCAGGCTGTGCGGGTGAACCCGCTCCAATACGTCTATCTCTCCCGCCAGGTACGCCGCACCGCCGACGTGCCCGGGCGGAGCCACCAGCGATTTGTCGGGAAACGGCTCCAGACGCCCGTGAAAGTCGTTGGTGTGGAGAATGAAAAGACGCCGGACCTCGGCCTGGGCGGGGGGCACCCACCACAAGATGACGAGCAGCACGACGATGCATTTAGACATGGGCGCCATTATACATGGGTCCAGGGATTTACGCCATATGGAGGGAAGCCACGCCATATGACGGGCGTCCATTCAGCCCTTTGTCTATGGATCGTGCTCGAGGTGGGCCTGCAGATTCGGGAACGCGCACAGGTCTTCCACCACAACACCCACCATCAACAGACCCTGGTGGGGTTCATCTTGCTGGGCGCTCTCCTGGCCCGGGCCCTGCAGCACACGCCATGGACCATGCCAGGCGACACTCAGAACCTGGCCACCCTGTTCATGGCCTTCGGCCTGGCCCTGCGGCTCTTTTCCATCTTATGGCTGGGCCGCTTCTTCCGCCTCACCATCGTCGTGCAGGACAGCCACCGCGTCGTCAACAGCGGTCCGTACCGCTGGATCCGACACCCGTCCTATACCGGCTTTCTCATCGCATGTATCGGATACGGCGTCTCCACAGCCAACTGGGCCTCGCTCATGGGCCTCATGATCTCCTGCCTCATCGGCTTCCACTATCGCATCAAGGCCGAAGAGCAGGCGCTTCAGGAAGGCCTCGGGGAGGACTACCGGGCATACATGCAGCACACCTGGCGCCTCTTCCCGGGCCTGTATTAGTCGCCGACGTTGCCCGGAACAAACCCGCCTGGAAACTGCACGAGGGGAAAAATGGGCCGTCGGTATTGGTAAAAGTGACTGTTGTCCGGCGGCATCCAGAACGTCTCGCCGCGCATGGCGGGCACGGTGCCCAGCACGGCCGGCGGCTGCACCTGGACGAACATCTCCTGCCCCTGATTCAATATGCCCGGCTGCGTCATCTGGCTGGGCACCAGCCAATGGGCGTGCGGGTGGATGGGCAGGGTCGTTCTTTGGGGGGCCAGGGCTATCCCGGACTGCGCCGACACGGCAGCACACATCAGGCCGCCCAGCAGAAGTACCAGACAGGTATATCGCATACGGTTGGGGTCTCCTTCTCGATAGAAAGATACCCCGAATCCGTCAGCTTCTCACCAGCTCTTGCGCGGCTCGCACGACGTCGTCTGCTTTCGGCAGGAACGCGTATTCAAGAGGCGGGCTGTAAGGCACCGGCGTGTCGGGTGCGGTCACTCGCACGATGGGCGCATCCAGGTGCCACACGGCCTTCTCCGCCACCCGGGCCGCTACTTCCGCGCCGAACCCGCCCGTATGCGTGTCCTCATGCAGAATCAACAGCCGGTTGGTGCGGCGAACTGAAGCCAGCACAGTCTCCTCGTCCAGCGGGATGAGCGTGCGCAGGTCGATCACTTCCATGTCGACACCGGCCGCCGCCAGCGTATCGGCCGCCTCGAGGGCCACGTAGAGCATGGCGCCATAGGTCACACACGTCACATCCCGTCCCGATCGCCGCACCCGGGCTTGCCCGAACGGCACCTCGAAGTCAACTCCCAACGGCACCTCTTCTTTCAGATCGGGACGGAAGATGCCGTACAGACCCTTCGCCTCAAGAAACAGGACCGGGTTCTCATCCCTGAGCGCCGCCGTCATCATGCCTTTGGCATCTTCCGGCGTCGCCGGCGCCACGATCTTCCAGCCCGGCACCCGGGCAAACCACGCCTCCGGGCATTGCGAGTGGTACGGCCCGCCCCCCAACAGCCGATTCATCGTCCCGGTGGCACCGCCATACGGCAGCCTCACCACCATGGGCACGTTCTTCCCATACCGCCAGTGAATCTTGGGGGCATTGTTCACCAAGGCGTTGAAGGCGGAAGCGAGAAAGTCCGCGAACTGCATTTCCACCACGGGACGCAGCCCCAGCAAGGCAGCCCCGACCGCGCACCCCACGATGGCGCTCTCCGCCAGGGGCGTATTGAAACAGCGCAAGAGGCCGAACTGGCGGGACAGGCCCCGGGTGACCCCGAAGGCGCCTCCATATCGACCGCCCACGTCCTCACCCAGCACGAAGACGCCGGGGTCGTGCTCCATCATTTCGATCAGCGCCTGTCGGACGGCCTCGTCGTAGCTCATCAGTTTGCGGGCCCCTGCCCAAGTCGGCACCGGCACTCGTCTCGGCGCATAGACCAGGTCTTCCGTACGCCGCGGCTCCGGCCAGGGTGCGGCCGCCGCGGCCCGCACCGCCTCGTCGACTCGGGCCCGGGCCGCCGACCAGATGGCGTGGTCGTCGCCCGCGCTCAGCCCCAGACGCGCTCGGTACAGTTCAAGCGGATCTTCGCACTCCCAGCGGGCCCTTTCTTCAGGAAACTCATACCCGGGCACCGCGCCCGTGCCGTGAAAGCGGTCGTCGTCGTGGTGCGCATGCCCGCTCCGACGATACGTGACGGTCTCGATCAGCACGGGGCCCTGGCCAGAGCGGCACAGCTCCGTCGCCCAGAGAGAGGCTGCGGCCACCTCGTCGGGGTCGTTCCCGTTGACGGTGACCCACTTGATGCCGTAGCCGGCGGCCTTGAGGGCGAAGCGGGGGGCCGAGGTCTGCTCGGTCCAATGCGTGCCCAGGGCCCAGTGGTTGTTCTCCACCACGAAGATGACGTTGAGGTGCTGCACGGCGGCCAGGTTGACCGCTTCGTGCCAGTCGCCGTGGCTGGTACCGCCCTCGCCCATCACGGTCAGGCCGACGCGGTTCTCGCCTCGCATTTTGAAGGCATACGCCATGCCCACCATGGTCTGGACCGGGATGCCGAGCGGTGCGGTGGGAGGCAGCACGTTGTGGTCCAGGCTGCCCACGTGCAGGTCCCGTCCGGCCACGGGCGTGCCCAGCTTTCCGCTTTGCACCAGGAGCACGTGGAGCGGATCGTCCATCATGGCGAGCAGGATGGGCAACCCCCGGATGAGCGGCGACACCAGGTCGCCCCCAGCCCCTCGGCGGAGCCGCAGCGTGAGGCCCACCGCGGCCTCCTGGCCCAGGGCGCGGAACCCTTTCTGCGGGGAGGGGAAGCCCTCCCAGACCAACGGCTTTTCCATGAAAAGCTGCTTGAGCCGGTCGTCCAGGCAACGGCTGAGCACCATGGTGCGGTACATGCCGAGCCGCTCCTCGTCGGTCATCGACCCCTTCAGGGCCTGCCGGCGGAAGAACCCCTGGATCTGCCAGCGAGCCTGGGTTTTGGCCCACTCGACGGCGTCGGCCCCCGTGACCCCGGGGTAGATGCGGACGTCGGTGGCCGAGAGCTGGTCGACCGCCGTGAGCAGATCGGCTTCCTCCTTGAATGGGAGAAGCCAGGGCAGTTCCAGGGCCAGGAAGGCCGATAAAGTTTCAGTGGGCGTTCGCGTCAGCATGTGCGAGGACTTGGACTGCACCCGCCGGGAGTCCTTTGCGGGCCTCGTCCAGCAGGCGCCGGAAGCTCCGATCCAGGCGAGCATCGTCGCGGACCTCGGCCCGGCTCTGCGCCACCACCCTGGCCACCTCGACTCGGCTGATCTTGGGGTGGGGCCCCCGCGCCTTGCCCACCTCTCGCAAGGTGGCCACCGCCATCCACAAGGCCCACAAGCAGAAGAGACGGACCCCATCATGGCGGGTGGGAATGGACAAGGTGTACGCGTGGGCCGCTTCCAGGTGACCCAGCGTGCGCTCGATCAGCGCGGCCCGATACTCCGGCCGGAGCTTGAGCGATTCATTCAGGAACGAGCGGGGAATGAAGCTGGTGCCCCGCCCCACGTCGCCCTCATGGTCCTTGAGGATGTTGGTCAACTGGAGGCCCAGGCCAAAGCGGTGGCCCTCGGACTCGGACAATCGGATGTCGAGCGCCTGGTTGAAAAGCCGGGTGAGCATCAACCCTACCGTGCCGGCCACGTAGTGGCAGTACCTCTCCAGTTCTTCCACCGAGCCCGAGACGAAGAAGGGGCCCGCGTCTGGACGGCTGTGACCCAGCCGGCGCATGCCGTCGATCATCTCGACCACGCAGGCTTGCACCGCTTGGCGATCCGGCGGCTGCAGGCTGCGCCATGCCTCCAGCACCTGACCGATGCCCGTCATGAGGCGCTGCAGCCAGAGCTCGTCGGTGTGGGGCCACAGCAGAACAAAGCGCTGGGGGTCGGCTCCGTCTGAGAACAGGGCCAACATCTCGTCGTAGAGGCGGTCCCGCAAGGCGAGGGGCAGATCCACGCGATCTTCGATGGTGTCAGCGGCGCGGCACATCAAATAGGCGCAGCAGACTGTATCGGATAAAGGCAAAGGCAGCACCGGCACGGTCAGGGCGAACGTGCGGGAGACGTGCGGCAGGGCTTCGTGGCAGAACGCCCAGGCGGTGGCGGAGGCAGGCACGGCTGCAGGGATTGGCGCCGCAGGGAAAATCCCCTGCCACCGGTGTTAACATGTTATTCATCAGATTTTAACACGTGGCTGTGATGCAGATCGCATGATTCTCTGCATGATTCTGTTAACATTTGTATTCGATAGGGCTCGAGGCCACCACGCTCGAGGGTTTTGATCGGAAGTACACTAGATAACGAAAGCGGACGGAAACCCCGTCCGCTTTTTTCATGCTCGCCGCCCGTGCGTCCAAAGGTTAACAACCTGGAAACCGGATCCGGTCAAGAGTTTACATCCTGTTAACGATCCGTGTACATGCCGTTAACATCTGCCTATTTACCAACCTCCCAGGATCAGGGATAATGTCGATACAGAAGTTTAAGATAAAAAGATAAACGGTATCGGAGGGCGCACCCAAATGGATCTGATGAAACTGCGGCCGAATTTCAGCATGCTGGCGGGCCTTGGCCAACCCCAGCAGGGCTTTGGCAACAACATGCTCAACCTGGGCATGCTCAGTCAGCTCTTCCAGGGCGGCAACTTCAACAACTGCCAGACCGGCGGGTGCTTCAACCGTATTCAGCAGGCCGGCCAGGCCAATGACCTCCTGGGCGACGGCTGGAACAACATCGTCAGCCAGGGCGGCGTCGGCAATCACGCTGGCTGGCAGGGCGACAACAACGAAGTCATTCAGCAAGGGCGCAATAACGACATCAAGGGCATCATCGGCGACGACAACCACGTCGGCCAGACCGGCTACAACGGCCAGACCGCCGTACAGGGCCGGCACAACCTGGTGGCCCAGACGGGCGTGAATGATTCCAGCTCCGCCAACGGCGTCAGCGACATGATCCGACAGTACGGCTCCAATGGCCTGGCGACGGCGACGGGTAACCACGACCAGACGACCCAGTATGGCAACAATGACTGCAGCCGCTCGCAGGGCTCCGACAACACCGTCTTCCAGGGCAACAGCCGGGAGAACTCTGAAATCGTCGGACACGATAACGCGGTGGCGCAGCGGGGCCAGTACAACGCTGCTTACGTCGTAGGCCACGACAACACCGTGGCCCAGGGGGGCAACTCCAGCAATGCCGTGGTCATCGGTGAGAACAACCACGTCACCGACAACGCTAGTGACAACCAGGCCACGGTAAGGGGCAAGAACAACAATCTGGATATCGAGGGCAATACCGGGGGCGATGTCTTCCTGAAGGGTGACGGCATCAACGCTGCCTATAAGAACGGCCAGTGGTCGGCCACTGACGCCGACGGCCACAACGTCGGCGTCTACCGCAACGACAAGGGCGACACGTTCATCGGACAGCGCCCGACGAACCACGTAGAAGGGACCGATCAAAATGGCTACGACACGATGCCAGCAGACTTCGTGCGTGAGGGTAAGGCCGACGGCGTGATCTAGTCGGCTCCCATCATTGCGGTGGCGGCCGCCTAGTCCGCCAGCGCCCAGGATTCGACGGCCCAAGACAGCGGTGGAAAATATTCCACCGCTTTTCTTTTTTCGAATGATGACTCCAGAGGGGTAGACAGACGGTCCGGGCATGTGCTATGCTGGCATTCCAATTAGATACGAAAGCGAGGTGACCTTGATGACGACATGTTTCATGACGATCCCGTCGGTTGTTGCATACAAATCCGACGCATCACGATCTTTTCTCGCCATCGGGTCCACTGACTCCCCTGCCCGGAGGAGCACGTAGACTAAAGCACAACTGGATTTGTGCTCAAGCCCGTTGTCGAGACCGACAGCGGGCTTTTCGCTTTAGAGAGGATTCAAGACCATGGATGTGGTTCAATGTGAGCACGTCATCAAGGGATTCTCGAACGGCTGGCGAGCCCCGAGAAAGCTGGCTTTGCGCGGCGTATCGTTTGCGGTGCGACGAGGCGAGACCTTCGGCATTCTCGGGGCCAACGGCTCCGGCAAGAGTACGCTCATTCGCGTGCTCGCCACCTTGCTCGTCCCCGACGCGGGCTCGGTGCATGTCTTCGGCCACGACGTCGTGCGCGAGCCCAGGACGGTGCGGCGCTATATCCACCGCGTATCGGTCGAGGCGGCCTTCATCAAGAAGCTGACGCCGTGGGAGAACCTGCTCTTCGGTTCGAGGCTATACGGTCTCGATACGGAGACGGTCCGACAGCGGGCCGGCGACATTCTGGAACGCCTCGGATTTCCGACGGGCCATTGGCATCAACCGATGGAGAACCTGTCGAGAGGCCAGCAGCAGAAGGTCGCCATTGCCCGGGCCATGGTGGTTCGTCCCAAGCTCCTGTTGCTGGACGAGCCCACCACCGGCCTGGATCCGCTCTCTCGCCGACAGGTGCAGACCTATCTCCGGGAGATCCAGGAGCAAGAGGGGGTAACCACCCTCCTGACCACCCACGACATGCAAGAAGCCGAAAGGCTTTGCGATCGGGTCGCCATCATGAAGGGCGGCGCAATCGTCGCACTCGATACGCCCGATCGACTGGCTGACAACATGGGCGGCGAAAACCCGACCCTGGAAGACGTCTTCATCAAACTGGCAGAGGAGGAGGTGACCGTCAGTGCTTGAGATACGCGCATCCCTGGCCTTCGTCCAGCGCTACGTCCACGCGGTGCGGCGCTATATGGGCTGGGAACTGGTGTTCCTGGCGTACAACTGCGTCAACGCCTTGACCATCGCGCTCATCGGGGTCGAAACCCACGACCCGCGGCGAGTGCTCTTCCTGGTCATCGGCGCGGTGCTGTGGGGCTTCCTGGCCATCATCTTTCACGAGGTGGCCGAGTGCATCGCGTGGGAACGATGGGAGGGCACCCTGGAGTACACCTTCATGGCGCCCATCCACCGCATGACGCACGTTGTCGGCATGTGCATGAGCGCGGTGGTGTACGGCATTGTTCGCACCGTCATCGTGATGGTGGTGGTCGTGTCGTTTCTCCACCTGCCCTGGCATCAGGCCGATATCGGATCCGCCATGGTCGTGCTGTGCGTGTCCAGCCTTCCCCTCATGGGGCTGGGGGTGCT
>DASYBA010000990.1:0-13262 GCA_036501005.1 Candidatus Xenobia bacterium
CGCCCGGTCTCCCAAGTTCATCGCCCCCGAATTCATCGAACTCATCGAGCGATATGTCCCCGGTCCCCGAGACCATCGGCCGCACGACGCCCCCTGGTCCTGAGCCGGCTTGTCGCTATATGTATCGACCGTAGTCTATACGTCGGCACGAAAATGCGGTATGTATCGCTTGTCGGTCAAACATAGCGGGGCAGGCAGCGGACCCGCAGCCGCAGGCGGCCGAAAACGAAAAAGCTCCCGGTGGGAGCTCGATGGTCGCTGAGAACTGAATAGCGAATTCCAACTTTGATGTAAAGCGTTGTGGACAGATCAAGTGCCTGGTTCCGTGAGGGACCAGGCTCCCACCCTTATGGCACCGACGTAATCGTCGGGGGGTGAGGTACACTCCGTAGAAAGGAGGTGATCCAGCCGCACCTTCCGATACGGCTACCTTGTTACGACTTCGTCCCAATCACTTGCCATACCTTCGACGCCTCCCCCCTTGCGGTTAGGCCAGCGACTTCGGGTACAACAAGCTTTCATGACGTGACGGGCGGTGTGTACAAGGCCCGGGAACGTATTCACCGCAGCGTAGCTGATCTGCAGTTACTAGTGATTCCGACTTCATGCAGGCGAGTTGCAGCCTACAATCCGAACTGAGACCGACTTTGTGGGATTCGCTCTACCTCGCGGTTTTGCTGCCCTTTGTATCGGCCATTGTAGCACGTGTGTAGCCCCAGATGTAAGGGCCATGCTGACTTGACGTCATCCCCACCTTCCTCCGACTTATGCCGGCAGTCTCCCCAGAGTGCCCAGCTTTACCTGATGGCAACTAAGAATAAGGGTTGCGCTCGTTGCGGGACTTAACCCAACACCTCACGGCACGAGCTGACGACAGCCATGCAGCACCTGTCCAGCAGTCCCTTGCGGGACGGCGACATCTCTGCCGCATTCCACTGAATTTCAAACCTGGGTAAGGTTCTTCGCGTAGCGTCGAATTAAACCACATGCTCCACCACTTGTGCGGGCCCCCGTCAATTCCTTTGAGTTTCAACCTTGCGGCCGTACTTCCCAGGCGGGATACTTAATGCGTTAGCGCCGGCACAGAAGGGTTTGATACCTCCTACACCTAGTATCCATCGTTTACAGCACAAGGACTACCGGGGTATCTAATCCCGTTCGCTACCCTTGCTTTCGCTCCTCAGCGTCAGAATCAGGCCAGAAAGCCGCCTTCGCCACTGGTGTTCCTCCGAATATCTACGCATTTCACCGCTACACTCGGAATTCCGCTTTCCTCTCCTGTCCTCAAGAGTTGCCGTATCGTAGATGATTTCTCCGTTGAGCAGAGAAATTTACTCCACGACGCGCAACCCCGCCTACGAGCTCTTTACGCCCAGTGATTCCGGACAACGCTCGCACCCTACGTCTTACCGCGGCTGCTGGCACGTAGTTAGCCGATGCTTCCTCAGTGGGTACCGTCCCTACTCTTCCCCACTGACAGCGGTTTACACCCCGAAAGGCTTCATCCCGCACGCGGCGTCGCTGCATCAGAGTTTCCTCCATTGTGCAAAATCCCTCACTGCTGCCTCCCGTAGGAGTCTGGCCCGTATCTCAGTGCCAGTGTGACCGACCGTCCTCTCAGACCGGTTACCCGTCGTCGCCTTGGTGCGCCATTACCGCACCAACTAGCTGATAGGTCGCAAACCCATCCCTCCACACCGAGGTTTTCCTCTATCGAAGATGCCTTCAACAGAGAATATTCGGTTTTACCCACCGTTTCCAGTGGCTATCCCCAGCGGAGGGGTAGATTATCTACGTGTTACTCACCCGTCCGCCACTGACTGTATTGCTACAGCCCGTTCGACTTGCATGTGTTAGGCACGCCGCCAGCGTTAGTCCTGAGCCAGGATCAAACTCTCCATGCAATACTACCGCTGCCCGAAGGCAGCAAACGTACGCACAAAATTGACCATGTCCCGCTTCACTTCTCGTTGGCTTCGCTATTCAGTTCTCAAAGACCATCTACCGACAATGGCGTTGCCGCCCTCGTCGGAGGCGAGTGGTATCTTACCCCTCCCACCTCGACCTGTCAAGGGGTCTTCATGCCTGATTTTCAGCCGCCGGCACGCGCCGATGGACAAAAGCACCGGCCACACACTAGAATGGGAACTTCAAACGAGGGAGGTCAAGGTGGATCGTCGCGTTATCTGGGGGGTGCTGGTGTTGGTGGTGCTCGTCCCCGCGGTCGTGAAAGGCGTCGCTAGCGCCCGGTTCAAGCGCTTTCTACACGACCCCATGGCTCAGGTCGTCGCCCGGGCCAACGGCAATCAGGTCACCGAAGGCGAACTCGTCCAGTCTCTCCAGGAGCTGTATGGCAATAACATGCTGCGCACGCTCATGGTGGCCAAGGAGATCGAGCGGAAAGCCGCCGAACAGCACGTCACCGTGGACCCGGCCCGCTATCAGATCGAACACGCCCGCCTGGTGAAGAACACGGCCGATCGCGGGGTCCTGGCGTGGCAGGAGCGCATGCTGAACACCGACCTCCTGCTGGACGGCCTGGTGCTCAAGACGGTTCCGGAGGCGGATCGCCGGCAGTTCTACGACCAGTTCAAGGACGATCTGGCGACCATGGACGTCTACCACATCCTGGTCGGCTCGGCGTCGCAGGCCCGCCAGCTCGCCGAGGAGCTCAAGGCCGGGGGCGATTTTGCCGCCGTGGCGGGATCCTTCTCCCTCGACACTCGCTCCAAGCTGGACGGCGGCCACCTCGGCCCCCTGACCATGGCCCAGATCAAGCGGGCCTTCGGCAACGAAGCCGCGGCGCGCATCCGCGGGCTGACCCCCGGCCGCGTCTCGGATCCCATCCACACTCGCTTCGGCTATCACATCTTCAAGGTCACCTCGGTAGAAACCACCTATGACCAGCTCAAGCCCGTCATCGACGGCCAGTTGGCCGCCGGCCATCGCACGCAGTACATGAAAACGATGCGCGACAGCCTGGGAACGCCTGCCATGAGCGCCGACAGCAGCGGCTCGCCGGCCGTGTCGAGCCCGGTGTTCGAGGCGCCCAAGGGGCATGCCAGTTCAGAGGTCTTCTCACCCCCCAGCGACAAGCCGTGCGACCACGCCGCGCCCGTCTTCGTTCCGGTCGAGCACGGCTCATCTCACCCGGAAGTCTTCGCCCCGGTGGAACACGGCAGCGCCAGCCCCGGCGTCTTCGATCCCGTCGAGCGCGGCAGTGCCAGTCCCGGCGTGTTCGCTCCCGTCGAGCACGGCAGCGCCAGCCCGGGCGTGTTCGCCCCGCCGGAAAAGCCGTGACCCGCAGACTGCTCAATGGCGAGCCCATGGAAGTGGGCAGCTCCGACAGAGCCCTGTGGGTCACCGCGCGCCGCCCTCGCCGCGCCTTTACCTTGCTCATCTGCACGGAGGAGGGCCAGGACCTCGCCGGGCTGACGCAGGACATCCACACCTCGCCGCAGTTGCAGAAGCTGTGGCCGAAGGTCTTCCAGACGCCGCTCGACCAGGTCCGCGTCCACCCGTCGAGCGTGTCCTTTGAAGGCGTGCTCCGGCGGTCGTCCCCGGACCCCCTCCGCGAAATCATAGACGCCCTGGTCGACTTGACGTCGGCCCACGCCCCTCTGCTCAATCGTCACTGCTGGCGATGCGACGGCACCGGTCCGACCGAGGTGGTACTGCACGGGCGGCAGGTCCTGCTGGCTTGCGCCGCTTGCGCGCCCGCGCCGGTCGATCGCACGCGACAGCGTCGAGACATGGTCCTGGCGTGTGCAGCCCCCGTGCTGGTGGCGGTCATCGCCGTGCACTGGTGGACGGACCTCCTCACCATGCCGTGGATCCGCAAGGTGGCCAAGCTGGCTCTCATCGCTTCGCCCTTTCTCATCTGGGGCTGGTGGCGATGGGTGCGCGTCTTGCGTAACCGGTGGAGCGCGGGTGTAGCCCACGAGGATCCGTAAATGAGACAGCCCAACGCGGCGCGCCCGTCGGCAGTCAGCTTATCGGTGGCGCCCGTTCGATATTTTACCGGGTAAATCAGGCGCCGGGGAGCCGGCGAAAATAATGCTGACGACCGCCTGACAAGAGGCTGAGAACCGCGTTCCCGGTGGAATTTGAACTGTGCGGCACATCTGCAGTGACTGGCGGGCTTGCTGGGGCTTGGCATGATGTGGGCGGCGGCTGCGCCGGCACAGGCCGTGGTTCCATTTTCCGTCTCCACCGTGTTGTGCTCCACTTCTTGTCTTGCGAATGGCGCCGCAGGAGATCGCTTCCAGTTTTGCCTGACAGATACCACTCTGGGGTTCACACATGCACTATTGGTTATCAACAACAACGGGCTCATATGCTTTGGGGGCAGCCCCCTTCTTTGCCTTAGCATCCAGGACATCAGCGCGGCGCGTGGGGGTCCTGGGCACCACGGCAGGAGCGACGATCCGATCCCGAAGCCCTCGGCTTGATGTAGCTTTAGTCATGACGGCCTCCAGTGCAGGTTTGGGTGTAAGTAACCTCACCTTCGCGACTGGAGGCCGTTTGCTTGCTTCCCAATTTAAAGATTGTCAAGGTAGGCTGACAAAAAGAGCTGAGGCAGCACCGCGTTCCCGGTGGAATTTCGGCGCCAAATGGAGCGCTCGCGTCGAGGGGCTGGAGGGCCACTCGAGAGTCTGGACGCCCTGATGACACTTCACACATCTTTGCAGTCGCAAATGGACACCCAGGTCAACGACCTCCGCGACCTCAAGGCACGGGTTGAGGCTCTGGAAAAGAAGCGGGACGCGGCTTGATATAGCGCTCCAAATGGAGTGGGCGGGGGGGCGGCGGGAACGCCAGGTTGAAGAAGACGAGAACCAGGATCCAGCCCGTCCAGTCGTGCATGGGCCCTTCCGCGTATTCGGCCCCCAGCATCAAGCCTAGCCAGCCGATACACACGATGCGCACGGTGTTGGCGATGAACGCCACGGCCACGACTTTGCCGACGTTCTGCCAGCGGGTCAGGGGCTGATCCTGCACGAAGGCGAGGACGGCCCCGGCGATCAGCATCGAGTGCAGGGTGCCCAGACCGGCGCAGCCATCCACGATGTTCAAAGTGAAATCGGGGCTCACCACAGTGGTGCCGACGAGCACTGCGGGCGCCCCCATCAGGGTAAAGACCTGTAGGACGGCCCACGCGTCGACCTGCCGGATGGCATGGGCGAGCACCAGGCCGTCCATGCGCAGCCAGGGCCAGGCCAGGAGGGGCAAGAGCCACAGGGCTCGGGCGCGTTGCCACGAGGCCTCCTCCAGGATGCCATGCAGCCAGCTCCACAGGAGGATGTTCCAGGCCACCACCGCGCCCGTCACCGAGCCGAGGTAGAGCATCGCTGCCAGGAGGCCCCCGGCGGCCCAGCGCACCCCCGGACGTCCCCGATCTACGGGCGACGTCACCCACGGCCGGGCCAGCCAATAGAAGAGCGGCAGGCAGATGGCCACCGGCAGGTCCGCCTCGACGTTCTCCGGCAGCCAGCGACTGGCCACCAGCCCCCAGATGGCCAGCGCCCCCACGACCAGCCCCCAGCGGGTCATCTGACGGTCTGCCTTTGCACGTGGCTTGCCTTGAGCTTCCAGTCGCCGCCCGCGCGCACCCAGACGTCGTCGGCCTCGGTGGCGACGTGCAGGGTCGACTTCGAGGGGCGGGCCAGATCCATGGCGTCCTGGATGTGGACGTGCACCTCGGTGGCACTCTTCTGCACCAGGTGAGTGATGGTGGTCCGCTCGAGGATCGTGCTGGCGGTGGCCAGGGCGGCCTCCAGGTGGCGATGTTCGACCCGGGCGGGAAGCAGGTGGCCCTTCTCGTCGTACGCCTTGAAGTCAGTGGTGCGGATGGCCAGGACGCCGTCTTCGTACTTGAACTTCATGGCCTGGTTGGCCCGATCGTAGCGAGCCTGGATGTCGGTCTGGGGACTGGCCAGGCAGCAGGAGGCCAGGGCCAGCCACAAGAACGAAGCAAATTCAAAATTTCCACGGGAGGCAATCATATGAGGCGATTCACCACATGGCTCGTGGGGGCCTGCGCGGCCACCGCGCTGATGGCCGCTCCGGCCCAGGCCGGCGTACTGGTCACCTGTGCTGCTTCCATGTCTGGAACCGACGTGACCGACACCTTTTGCGGCATACCCTTCACTTTCGCGCCCAGCTCGGCAGTCTGTCTGGGCAATGGCGCCAGCACGCCGGCCGATCCCATTACGGACATCAATGGCCCTGTCTGGGGTATTTGCCACAACGGCACCTGGAGTGGAAGCTGCAAACCCTTTGTAGCCCACTGCTCAACAGCCGGGACTTTGGTTTTCAACTTCAGCAGCCCCCAGTCCCAGGTGGGCTCGTTCATGAACTATGATCCCTGCGTTGGGCCATCCAGTTTAACCCTGACCGCCTTGAACGCGTCCTGCGGGGTCGTCGACTGCATCACCCTGACGGGGGCCAACGACATTTCAACACCCGGCGGTCACTTCGCCGGAGCCTTCCTAGGAGCGTGTCGGCGTAAGATTTTGCCTACGAGGTTGGCGAGGGCGCCTCTCGCGGTTGCGAGCCTCAGCCGGCCGGCCACCTGCTTCACCGGGCGGCGGCCACTCGCTCGCTGGCCCCGTTTACGGCCCCCAAGACTGCTTGTTTGCCATACCTGAACATCTTTCGGATGTTGTAGCAGGCGGTGGCCAGGTTCCACTCACCCTGGACCTTCTGAAGCCCACGAACAAGAAAGCGCCGCATCCCTTGGGCCTCCTTGAGGGTGCCGAACGGCGCCTCGACTATGGCTTTGCGACGCGCATACACGGCCTTTCCCGTCTCTGTCTGGAGCTTTTGGCGCATTCTCTCGCGCGCCGTATGAAGAGTCCCGGACGGAGGACATGCAGGCAGGTCTATGCAGAGGCCTGCGCCGGACATGGCGATACCAACAGCCAGGGCAAATGCAAGACCGGCGAGGCGGCGGGCCGCGAGTTGACGCTTGCGCATCTGCAACACGATGGCTTGGCCCAGCGAGCTGGCGGGAATGAGATTGAGGGCCATCTGCAGAGATGCGGCAACCCCACCGATGCAGCAGACCGAAAGGGCCACAGCCAGACCGAGAAGCCGAGCACTGGCGGCGGCCTTGTTTTGAGCGGCTGTGTCGGCGGCTTTGCGCTCCCGCCCAGTAGCGATATACAAGTCGATACCAGAGAGCCTCTTGTCGTTCAGCGCGGCATCGCTGCAATACCCAGTGTCCGCCGAAACTTTCTCGGGGTTGGCACCGCAATTTTGCTCGACTTCTGCCACAGTCGGCACAAGCTGTTCGGCATCGTTGGCAGCCTGCGTGACCAGTGTTCCCACGATGAAGCCGAACTTGCTGTCGACAGCATTCTGGGCGTTGTAGGCCTGTATGAACTCTTTGGTGGCGCCGTCCTTCATAATGCGGGAGTCCGGGTCCGTGAAACTCGACTGTGCCTTCGGATCAGGCCGGGCTTCCTTCGGGTCGGGGACCTTCGGATCCCGACCGGTCAGCTTCTCACCGGTCTGCGCCTCTCGCTCCCGACGCTCGGCAATCTTCTTCTGCGCCTCTTGGGCACGCTGAGCGGCCTCGGCCCGCGCTCTTTCTTCGAGTCGCTCTTTGGCTTCCCGAATCTTCTTGAGCCGATCCTCCCGCCGTTGCAACTCTTTGGGGAGCTCGTCACCGCGTCGACCCTTGCCAAACTGCCGGTCTTCTTGCTGGTCTATCGCTTCGGCTTCGGCGAGGATGCGCTCGATTTCTGCCTGCAATTCCTTCTCGGCCGGCTGCATATGATCGTAGCTCATGGCCTTGTGCTTCGAGGCGTTGGCTTCCACTTTGGTTCCGTCAACGGCGACGTGTGCCAGGTCCACCAATCCAGCCTCCCGTGCGACCCGAACCGTCTGGGCGAAGAGAGACTTGAAGCTGTCGAAGTGGCGGCGGCGAAACTCAGCGATGCTGTCGTGGTCGGGGTGCTGGTCTCCTGAGAGCATCCGAAAGGGCACGATTTCATAAGTAGCCCGCTCGATGCCACGTGATGACCGCACACCCGTGCAGTATCCGTACACCAGCAATTTCATCATCATAGCGGGGTGATACGGAGGGTACCCTCGCAGATCGCCCTTCTGGTATGTTGCAACGATTGGGGAGAGGTCGAGTTGGTCGACCAGATCGCTCACAAATCGGGCCAGGTGTCCGTCGGGCACCCAATCTTGCATGTTGGGGGGCAGCAGCAGCTCCTGAAACGGCTCGTATGGGCGGAAGGTCTTGAAAGCTGACATAGCACACCTCTGCATTGATTTTCTATCAATCTTATTTGATGTGCTTGCTCGCCTTCCTTTCGGCCGTATAGCGAAAGTAACAAACTGGCATCCCTATCTCTACAGCCTCTCCCCTCGACCGCGCTTATGCTCGCGCCCGGTAAATGAACGAGGAAGCCAGGAATCAAGGAAGCCAGGAGAGCGATGCTATGGAACACTCAGAACTGACCGGGAAGATCATCGCAGCGGCCATCGAGGTCCACCGTGAATTGGGACCGGGCTTTCTCGAATCAGTCTATGAGCACGCCCTCGCCCTTGAACTCCAAGCACGAGGTCTGGCTGTCGAGACACAGCACGACATCACCATCTGGTACAAAGGCGACCCGGTAGGCCTACACCGACTGGACATGTTTGTCGAAGATCTCATCATCGTCGAGCTCAAAGCCATCCAGGCTATCGAGGCGGTTCACTTCGCCATCCTAAAGGCCTATTTGAAGGCGGCCGGCCGCCAACATGGGCTCATCCTGAACTTCGCCAAGGCCACGCTGGAAGTGAGGCGTGCCTGCTCCATCCCCCCCTCCTGGCCTCCTCGCCTCCTGGCTTCCTCGTTAACCTCACCCAGCTAACCCGCTTGGCGGTTACTCCGACAGGCTCCGAGGCTTCATCGACCCCTCGGCCGACATCTCCACCTTTGAATTGACGGGAGGCTTCCCAGTGGTCGGCAACGTAGTGTTCGGGAATACTGTGGCCGTGGGTGCCCCGGAGCCCTCGTCCCTCTGGCTCCTGCCCGGTCTCCTGGGCGTGGTGGCCATCCGGCGGATGCTAAGTTAACATCCGGGTAACCATGCAGCGTCCCGTGTCCGATACACTGGACACATGGATCGGATCAGGGGAACTTCACTTCCCCTCGCGGGCAAACGGATCGTCGTCGATCCGGGCCACGGGGGGCAATATAACGGCGCGGTGGGCGTGACCGGCACGCTGGAAAAGAACGTCAACCTGGACGTCGCCACCCACCTCGCCGACGACTTGCGGCATCTCGGTGCCACCGTGCGCATGACCCGCACCGGAGACACCGCCGTGGCGCCCCCTGGGGCCAGCCTGGACGACGACCTCAAGGCCCGCATCGGCATCGCCAACCAGTGGAAGGCCGACCTTTTCGTATCGGTCCACTCCAATTCGGAGCTAGGCCACAATCGACATGGGATCGAAACCTACCATCGACGAGCCGATGATGCGCAGAGCAAGCGGCTGGCGTGCGACATCATGCAGGTGATGAGTCAGCAACTGCCGGTGGAGGTGCGGGGCGTCAAGCCCGCCGACTTCTGGGTCATCAAGCACGCCGCCATGCCGGCGACGCTTGTCGAGGTCTCGTATCTGTCGAATCCCGGCGACGAGCAGCATCTGAAGGACCCCGCTTTTCGCCAACAGGCCGCCGGCACCATCGCGACGGGTATCGAACACTGGTTCCAAGGGGTCAATGCCCCACCGCTCGGCGATCCGACGGACGATCCCCCGCAGCAGTCGCCGTCAGATCCCTAGCGCCTCCAGATCGTTGATGAACGCCTGGGCGGATGGGTAGCGGTTGTCCGGCTCCGTCGCCATGGCTCGATACAGGATCATGTCCAGTTGGGGCGGGAGCCCCGGGCGGAAGGCGCTGGCCCGGGGCGGCTCGTTGACGAGCTTCTGCGCCAGCACCACGATGTAGTCGTCGGCCTCGAACGGACGCTGGCCCGTCACCGCCTCGAACAAGATGACGCCCGCCGAATACACGTCCGCACGCTGATCGACGGAGCGAGCATTGAGCTGCTCCGGCGCCATGTAGACCGGTGTGCCAATGGCAGCCTGCGTGGCGGTGACGCGGGTGGCATCGTGCAGGCGGGCGATGCCGTAGTCGGTCAGCTTTGGCGTGGAGCCGTCTTGCAAGAGAATGTTGGCCGGCTTGACGTCGCGGTGCAGCACCCCGCGCTGGTGGCCGTATTCGAGCGCGGCCAGCGTCGCCCGCACCAGGGTGACGGCCCGCACCAACTCCATGGGGCGCTCCGCTTCCATCACCTCCGACAACGGTGGGCCGCTGACCAGTTCCAGCAAGATGAAGGCCGGGTCCTCCAGGCTGAAGTCGTGGATCTGGACGATGTTGGGATGATGGAGCTGGCGGACGATTTCGATCTCCCGGTGGAATCGGACGAGCGCGGTCTCGTCTTCCAACACCGCCGCGTGCGGTGATTTGAGCGCGAAATGCAGCCCGCGGGCATCGGTGACCTCGTAGACCGTGCCCATGCCGCCTCGAGAGATGACCCGCAGGATCTCGTAGCTGCCCACTCGATCGCCGGGCGCCAACTGCCCTCGTTGACGGCTTTGGGGCATGGTCGTTCCCCCCTGGGCGACGGCCTCGAGGGTGGCAGGACTCTGGTCGGAAGGCGCCACCGCCGTCTTCTGCTGGGGAACAGCTCGGGTCGAGCCGGGCGAGAAACGCATACGGAACTGTCGCGTGACTTCGTCCTTCCACGATCGGGCGCCCAGCATGAACGCCCCCATGGCCACCACCACCATGGCGACCATGCCCACCCGCGTGGTGTCTATTTCATTGCTTTCGGCAATGACCACGTCGCCACCGGCCATGACCCGCGGATGCTCGCCCTGGGCGATCTCGAAAAACGACACGCGTGCGACGGCTTTGAAGTCGTACAATTCGCCGCTCGCGACATCCACCACGAGGGGCGTGTCCCCGTCCAGCTTCTGAAAGTCGCCTTGACCCGAGGGACGCATCCAGACTTCCGAGGAGGTCGACGCGTAGACCCGGATCTTGGCGGCCGAGACCGGGCAGGCGCAGCACCACAGCAGGCCCACCCCCCACAGCCAAGCCTGTCGCCGGTCCGTCATTCCCTCGCATTATGACATGCGTCGGCCACAAAGGCAAATCGGCGGCCCCGGCCAACAAGGCAAGACGTGAAAGGCTGGCTGATGCTGTGTGCGGCGTTGCTGGTGACAGGTTGGTACGGCTTGTCGGCGCCGCGGCCCGCGACGGAGGACATCGTCTACCAGAGTGCTTTGGGAGACGTCCTGCCGGCCACCCTCTATCGACCGCTGCAAGGCAGCCCCCCGTATCCGGTGGTGTTGTGCATCCACTCCTTCTGGCAGTCCGGCGTGAACGCCGAGCCGCAAGCCATCGAACTGGCCCGGCACGGTTTCCTGGCGGTGACCGCGCCCCTCGTTCCGCATAGCGACATGGCCGGTCGGGATCGCGAAACCCTCGACTTCATGGCCGACCTCGAAGCGCTGTGTCGGACCCTTCGCTACCGCCGAGACGTGCGACGCGATGCCATGTTCGCCATGGGCCACTCCATGGGCGCCGACCTGGCCTGTGCCCTGGGCGCCGCCGACGGCAACCTGCGGGGGGTCGTCGCCCAGGGCTTCCCGGTCGACGCCAACGCGAGATTGCCGCGCAACCTGCTCATCGAAGTGGGGGCCTGGGACGAGCTCCATCCTCTGTCGGAGATGCAAGATGCCCTGGCGCGGGCGACGGATGACCGTCACGCCGTACCGTACCGCACCTACGGATCGCAGACTGCCGGCACGGCTCGGGAACTATATGTCATGCCCTGGTCGGATCACTTCATGGAACCGTTCGACGACGGTGGCGTGGAACGCAGTCTCGCCTGGATGGACGGTCAAATCGTATCGACTCGCATGGGGGTTGAGGCGATAGCCCTCGCAGCCCTGGTGCTGGGCGCTCTGGGCGGTTTCCTCATCCTGCTCTGCCATGGGCATGCCGAGTGGCCCCTCGGCTCCCGTCCTGCCGCGGTGGCCTTGCCAGGGGTCTTGGCCTTGGGCCTCGCGTATCGAGCGAATCCTCTCCCCGTCTGGCATCATCTCATCTTGTGCCTGGCTCTGGCCGCCCTCATGGCGGGAGCTCTCGGCACGCCCGACAAGCTTCGGCGCGGCGTGCACCGCGCGGTGGGCAACGGACTGGCCGGGCTGGCCGTCATCACCGCCGTGTATGGCTTGAACATGATTCCACCCATCACCTGCTGTGGCCCTCGCGCGGTCGGCTTTCTACTGGTCGCCCCCGTGTTCTATTGCAGAGAGGCCATCATGCAGGCAGAAAACGTGCTGTTCCATACCAGGGCCGATACCACGGGCATCAGTCCCGGGCTGCTGATCCTTCTCCTGCTGGAGCTGGCCTGGCCCGGCGGCCTGGTGCGGATGGGGGTGGGCCGCTGGGACGCCTTGGTGGCCTGGCTCCAGGGGCTGGATCTGCACCTCAAGGCTGGGGCCAGTCGCGGGGAGCTGGCCCTTCTCGGAGTGGTGGCGGCGGGGGGGTTCTTCGCATGGCATCAAACGCTGGCCGCCGGGTATGGGCTTGGGTCGGCCGACGTGGTGCGACTGCTCGGTATCCTGGTACGCTTTGCCGTGGCACCGCTATTGCTCGTGCCGTTTGTCCTGCGCAGCCGCTGGTATCGGATGTGGCGTTAAGAGGTTATGGTCAGGTACCAGTTGGCCGCGAGGAGTTCGACCGCGACGGACCTGGGCCTCGACAGGGTGGGACTCGCCGCGATAAAAGCTTCAACCACACGGGGATCGAACTGGGTACCGGCGCAACGGATGATCTCCTGGCGCGCCGCCTCGGCCGTCAACCCTTTTCGATACGGCCGGTCCGTGGTCATGGCGTCGAAGGTGTCGGCCACCGCCAGAATGCGGGCAGACAGCGGAATCTCCTCGCCGCGCAGACGATGCGGGTAGCCTTCGCCATCCCAACGCTCGTGATGCGCCACGATGACGTCGAAGGCGGGCTTCAGTTGGGGAATGTCGGCTATCAGCGCCGCCCCCAGCTCGGGGTGTTGTTGCACCGTTCGATACTCGTCGGCCGTCAGGGCCGAAGGTTTGCAGATCAGGTCGGCGGGAACCATGAGCTTGCCGATGTCGTGCAACGCAAAGGTCAGGTACGTCAGGTCGGCGGTGCCTTCCAGACGGGCCGCGGTCTGCAAACTATATTCAGCCACCCGGTGGGTATG
>DASYBA010000991.1:0-6321 GCA_036501005.1 Candidatus Xenobia bacterium
CAGCAGATCCACCTTCACCCGGCGTTCCAGGGAAAGCAGCCGGCCCCGGCCCCCAAATTCGTGGCCGAACCCCTGACGCCAGCGGTCCCAGCCGTCCATGCCGGGTCGACCCCAATCCTGCGTCTGGGCCCGCGCGGTGGAGAGCAGGGGGCCGAAGTGCGTGGTGCAGAGCGGGAGTCCAAGGGCGACCAGGAACGCCACCACCAGGATCAGGTTCCACCGTTGCTGGCTCATCAGAAGCGAAAGTAGATGAACGGGTTGTAGGTGTCGGCGGCCACGAAGAGCATACACAGTGCGAAGAGCCCGCCCAGGGCGGCAGCCCGCAGGCCATGGCGGAAGCCCTCGCCCACGGTTTCAGCCCGCCGAGCCAGCCATCGCCAGGCCGCCGTGGGAAGGGGCGTCGCGCCCAGGGCTCCGGCCGCCAGGGCGAGGCAAGCCAACCGGTCGACAAAAGCGCCGGGGTGGGTGAAGGGGACGACCCCGTGGGGATATCCGAACATGGTGCCAAGGAACTGCACGGCGTGCGTCAGAGACGGGGCACGGAAGAAGACCCACCCGACGACCACCACGAGGAGCGCGTAGAAGTGCTGGAGGGGAGCCGGAAGCGTGCGCAGGCGCCCCCCCAGGCCGAGCCGTTCGAGTACCTGGAAGAGGCCGTGGTACAGGCCCCACACCACGAAGTTCCAACTGGCGCCGTGCCATAACCCACACAGAAAGAACACCGTGACCAGGTTGCCGTAGAGCCGCAGGCTGGACACCCGGTTGCCCCCCAGGGGAATGTAGAGGTAATCCTTGAACCAGCGGGACAGCGTCATGTGCCAGCGTCGCCAGAACTCGGTGATGCTGCGGGCGATGTAGGGGTAGTTGAAGTTCTCCGGGAAGGTGAATCCGAACATTCGGGCCAGCCCCACGGCCATGTCGGAATAGCCGGAAAAGTCGAAGTAGAGTTGTATCGAATATGCCAGAGCACCTAGCCAGGCGACAGCCGCACTGCACTGGTCGGGAGGCAGCGAAAAGATGCGGTCAGCGGTCATGGCGACCGAATTCGCCACCAGCATCTTCTTGGCCAGGCCCACGATGAAGCGTTGCACGCCGAAGGCAAAGTCTTCCACCCGCTCGTCTCGCACGCTGAGCTGGTGGGCGATCTCGTGGTATCGAACAATGGGCCCGGCAATGAGCTGGGGAAACAGCAGAATGTAGAGCGTGAGGTCCAGCACGCTTTTTTTGGCTTCGGCGTCGCCTCGATAGACGTCGACCTTGTAGGAGATCTTGTGAAAGGTGAAAAACGAGATGCCCAACGGCAACGCGATACGGCGTAAGGCCAGGGGCGTCTGGTGAGCCCAGGCCAGCATGGCGTTGAAGTTGTCGCCAAAGAAGCCGAGGTATTTGAACACCAGCAGGAGGCCCAGGTCGACGCACAGGCCGGCGATGAGCCAGCGGCGGGCAACGGGTTGCCCGCGGTGACGCTCGATCTCGATGGCAAACCAGTAGTTGAGAGCGATGGAGCCGGCCAGGTAGGGGAGAAAGTGGACCTCGCCCCACACGTAATACACGATGCTGGCCACCACCAGCACGAGGTTGCGCCCACGCCGGGGCGCGGCAAAATAGCTTGCCAGGGTGAGGGGCAGGAAGAGGAACAAGAATGCGGGCTCGCTGAAGAGCACTGCGCAGGCTTTTGCGGCCGTTCTCCCTATCCTCCTCGAGGGCTCCAGCAGCCGCTTGAGAGGGGGAAGGGCGGCCCACCACGTGGCCCAGCCCGCTGCCTACCCTACGTCACCAGGACCCCTTTATGGTCACCGGCGAGATACGGGTCCCAAGACCTGGTTGACCCCTGCAGTCCGCCGGTCTAGAATAGCCCGGACGTGCTGTTCAACTCCGTCTCTTTCCTGATTTTCTTCCCGCTGGTGACGTTTCTTTATTTTGCCCTGCCGCACCGGGCCCGCGCCTACCTCCTGATCGCCGCCAGTTGCGTCTTCTATTGTGCGTTCATCCCCGCCTATCTCCTCATCATCCTGGCGGTCATCGTCATCGACTATGCGGCCGGCCGTCTCATCGAGGCCCTGCCGCGGTGGAAGAAGCCGCTGCTCATAGCGTCGCTGTGCGCCAACATTGGGCTTCTGGCGTGGTTCAAATACTTCAACTTCGCCTTGTCGACGCTGTGGTCGGTGTGGTTCGCCGTGGCCGGCCCGCCGCCGTTCGCCAGCCATCTGGACATCATCTTGCCGATCGGCCTGTCGTTCCACACGTTCCAGTCCATGGCCTACACCCTGGAGGTCTACTGGGGCAGGCAGAAAGCGGAGCGAAACTTCGTCATCTACGCCCTCTACGTTTTGTTCTATCCGCAACTGGTGGCAGGTCCTATCGAACGCCCTCAGAACCTGCTGCACCAGTTCCGGGAGCAACACCCGTTCTCCTACGACCGTGTCACGTCGGGGCTCAAGCTCATGTTGTGGGGCTTCTTCAAGAAGGTCGCCGTGGCCGATCGACTGGCCGTTGTCGTGAACCAGGTGTATGGCGCTCCGCACGCTTTTCACGGTCTGGCGTTCAGCATGGCGACGGTGTTTTTTGCCTTCCAGATCTACTGCGACTTCTCCGGCTATTCCGATATTGCCCTGGGAGCCGCCCAGGTCATGGGCATCAAGCTCATGCAAAATTTCAACCGCCCGTATTCGGCCCGCTCCATTGCGGAGTTCTGGAAACGGTGGCACATCTCGCTCTCGACGTGGTTTCGGGACTATCTCTACATTCCCCTCGGCGGCAATCGGGTGCCACGTCCTCGCTGGTACTTCAACCTGTTCGTCACCTTCCTCATCAGCGGTTTGTGGCATGGCGCCAACTGGACCTACGTCGTGTGGGGTGCTCTCAATGGCGTCTATCTGATCGTCGAGATCGCGACCGCCCGCTGGCGTGTTCATATGGGACGAGCCCTGGGGTTGGACCAGAGGGAAACCCTGTGCGGCGTGCTCCAGGTCCTGACGACGTTCTCTCTGACCTGCGTGGCGTGGGTGTTTTTCCGGGCCCAGTCGCTAGGCGACGCGACGTTCATTCTTCGCCACTTCGGGGACGGGTGGGTAGACCTCTTCTGGGGCCATTGGGGCCTGCTCGGTCTCGACCAGATTCGTTATCCGTTGCAAGAGTGGTGCTACTGCGTGGCAGGCATCGCCATCATGGAAGGGATTCAGGGCATGCAGCGAATCGGCAGCATGCGCCGGTGGGTGGCGTCGCAGCCGGTGGCCGTCCGATGGACGTTGTATTATGCAGCCGTCATGAGCATCGTACTGTCGGGCACGGCCACCCCCCAGCAGTTCATATACTTCCAGTTCTGAGGCGATGAGTGATGTCGGAGGCTAGGGAGGTACGGCGGTTTCTCGGCAAGCTCGGCCTCTTTCTGCTGCCTCTCATGCTGGCGCTGGGCGACTTTCACACGACGCCGTTGCCCTCCGATGAGCGGAGCCAGACCTGTCAATACGACCGGGAGCTAGGTTGGGCGCCCAGGCCTGGGCTCAAGACGTGGTACCCCGGTACCGCCCCGTTCTACGTCGAGCAGAACTCGCTGGGCTTTCGCGATACGGAGCATGGCCCCAAGACCCGTCCCCGTGTGTTGTTCCTGGGCGATTCCTTTGTGTGGGGCTACGATGCTTCGCAGACCGAGCGTTTTACCGAGCGGCTTGGCGAGAAGATGCCGGGCTGGGAGATCTTGAATGAGGGTGTCAGTGGTTACGGCACCGACCAGGAATACCTCATGCTGCGGCGCACCATCGATGCCATCCAGCCGGACGTCGTCATGCTGATCTTTACCACCGAGAACGACCGGGACGACAATTCGACCAATATGCGATACGGCTACTACAAGCCGTATTTTACCGCTGAGGACGGTGAGCTGCGACTGCACGGGGTCCCCGTCCAGCAGTCCATCAACTTCTGGTATTCCTGGCTTCGCCCGGTCTGCAAATACAACAAAGTGAAGGGCCTGGTCGACAAGCTGTACGCCAGCGTCAAACCGCCCATCGTGACGGTGTCCGATCCCACGTTTGCGATTCTGGATGCCACCCGGCGCCTGGTTGAGGGGCATCGCGCCCGATTCTTCGTGGGGTTGAACGACGATGCGCCGGCGGTCCAGTGCTGGCTCGACGCCCACGGCGTTGCCAGCGTCCAGTTGAAGACCGACCTTCGCTTCACCAGCAACGGCGAGCATTGGACGCCGGCCGGGCACCGCTTCATCGCCGACACCATCTATCGGTTTCTGGGCAACCGGCTGGCATCGAACCGGTAGCGTTTCGCGTCGCCGTCAGGGCGGGGAGATGTTAGCGAGATGACCATCGTATCGGACAAGCTGCCTCTGCAAGAAACGCGGTTGGACGGACCCCGCCGGGTCGACGTTCCCATCAACCGCCTGGACGTCGACGTCTATACCGTTCCCACCGAGACGCCGGAGTCGGACGGCACGGTCACGTGGGATCGCACGACCATGGTGCTGGTGACGGCCTGGGCGGGCGGGGAGAGCGGTATCGGATGGACCTACGCCGCGCCGGCGGCGGCCCAGATCGTCCACGACACGCTTCGGGATCAGGTCGTGGGCCAGGATGCCCTCAACGTCTCGGCCTGCTGGCTCCGCATGGTGCATGCCGTTCGCAATCGGGGACTGGAAGGTGTCTGCTCCATGGCCATTTCCGCGGTTGATTGTGCCCTGTGGGATTTGAAGGCCGGCCTGCTCGGCATCCCCTTGGCTTGCCTGCTGGGCCAGGTGCGGGACCGGGTGGCCGTATACGGGAGTGGGGGCTTCACGTCGTACTCTATACACAAGCTCCAGAAGCAACTCTCCGGCTGGGTAGCCCAACGCATGCGGCGGGTCAAGATGAAGATCGGCACCCACCCCGACGAGGATGAACAACGGGTGCGCGCGGCCCGCCAGGCGGTCGGCAACGACGTCGATCTCTTCGTCGACGCCAATGGAGCCTATCATCCCCGCCAGGCCCTGGCCGTCGCGGAGCGGATGGTCAACCTGGGCGTCGTGTGGCTGGAAGAGCCTGTCGACCATCAGGACGTGGCAGCGACCGCCTTTGTGCGGGACCATTGTCCGCCGGGCCTGGACGTCAGCGGGGGAGAGTACGGTTATGCGCACGCCGACTACTTCGTGCGTCTCCTGTCCGCGGTCGACGTGCTGCAGGCGGATGCGACCCGCTGTGGGGGCTTCACCGGGTTTCTCCGGGTGGCCGCCCTCGCAGACGCGTACGGGACGCCCCTCTCCTCCCACTGTGCCCCCACCTTGCACGTTCCCATGGGCGTGGTCGCGCCGGCGGTGTGCCACCTGGAGTACTTCTTCGATCATGTTCGTATCGAACACATGTTCTTTGATGGAGCACTGCCCGCCCGGGACGGCTACCTGGCACCCGATCTCACTCGACCGGGCCTGGGACTGGACTTCAAGAGCGAGGACGCAGAAAAGTACCGGAGGTTGTAATGGAGCCCATCGGCACATCCGTTGGGCCATTGCTGAAGGTTGGATTCGTATGGCAACGTGGCGATCGCATCGTCATGGGGCAGACGACGCTTGTGCTCCATTCGTCGCCCCTCGGGCTAACGCAGGCGGTCCACCAGGTCCGCCAGTCCGAGGCATGTCACGGTCAAGTCCCCGAAGGGGCGGTTAAAGGGGCGGTCCGAATCCTGATGCACGACCAGCAGCTCGGCTTCGGGATACTGGCGATGGAAGGCAGCCAGTCCCGCGGGCTCGAAGGCGGCGAGCGACCACTTGCACTCGATGCCGACGGCTTTCGACCGCCGGCTGATGACGAAGTCGACTTCATGCCCCCGCTTGTCGCGCCAATATCGGATGTCGCGGGTCTGCAGGGTGGCGTGGAGTTCGTTGAGGACATAGTGTTCCCATAGGAGGCCAAGGTCTTCCGTCCGGATCTCTCGCCAGTCGCGATAGTGACAAACGAACCCGGTGTCGAATCCGTACACCCGGGGAGCCGACACGATTTCGGTGGCCCGGTGGGAGCTGAACGGTCGGACGACGTGGATGACGTAGGTTGCCTCGAGCACAGAGAGATAGTTGGCGATGGTGGTGCGGCTGACTTCGCATGGGCGGGCGAAGCGACTGGCCTCGAAAATGCCGCCGCTCTGCATGAGGAGCAGCTCTAGAAAGTGTTGGAACGAGCGGCGTCTTTCCAGGCGGAACAGCTCCTGGACGTCCTTGGCCCAGAAGGCGTCTACCCATTCCTGGAAGTCTCGTTCGGGGGGCTCGGGGGCTTCAAAGAAGGAGGGCATGCCGCCGTGGACGAGGCGGTGTTGAAGGTCAGTCTGGCCGAAGTCTGCGAGGTC
>DASYBA010000992.1:0-6147 GCA_036501005.1 Candidatus Xenobia bacterium
AGTGCGTGGCTGGACATCATGGACGCATTCCTCCTGGTCGAACTTCCACGGGTAGTTACGCCAATGAGTGGGTGGTTGCCTGCGGTGCGAAGAGGGTCTATCATGGGAGGGTGAGCTTGTCCGACGATTGCCCGCCCAGCCGCCCGTTCGCGTGGAAGGAAGCCACCATCCTGCTGGCCGTCCTGGCAGCCACGGCGATCATCAGTCTGCCGAACATGCGTCCCGCCGGCGGCCCGGGGGACACCATGGTGGGCCTCTGTGAAACCAATGAGAAGAATCTGGGCGTGGCGCTGGAACTGTACTCCACAGATAATGCCGGTCACTATCCGCCGTCGATGTCTTTCCTGATCCCGAAGTACATCCGCATCATGCCGACTTGCCCCGCCGCCGGGACTGACAGCTACTCGGCAACGTATCGAGAGCAGCGCTGCCCTGATGCATATTCGTTCTACTGCCAAGGCGCCAACCACCGGGGAGCCACGGGATACAGCAACTATCCCGAGTACAACTCGACTCAGGGCATAAATTACGGCCACTGATGGCGCCTGGGTTCATATATATCGATTGCCGGCGATATATAACGAATATTCGTAGCGAAATATAGCGGACCGGCTAGGTATGGCACGGCGGGCATGCGAATCGTTGTAACACCGTGTTCACATTGGGTCGCTTGCGAGACCTGCACGCTGCGGGTAGACTGGAAGAGGTTGATCGAGGGCGTCGGAGGTGCAGCCATGAAGCCAGTCACACGAGAAGAAGTAGAAGCCATCGTCCATGAGGCGGTCGATCCTGTCCGGGCGGACGTCGTCAACCTGAAGACGGATGTTGCCGTGCTGAAGACGGACGTTGCCGTGCTGAAGACGGACATGGCCGAGGTGAAGGCAGAGTTGAAGGAACGTCCGACCCGAGCAGAATTCAATGATCTGCTGGACAAGCACTTCCGCGCGCAGGATGGGCGTATACTGACCCTCTTTCGAGAGACAATCGAGGTGTTGACCCAGGAACTCGAGCGGAAGCGCCAGGGAGATAGGGCGGAGAACACCAAGAATTTTGTCGAGATTTACGACCGACTCGACAAGCTGGAGGCCAAGACGGGGGGACAGTAACCTTGAAAGAGCCCAACAACTTTTTGTCGCCTGGCAGAGGAGGCCCACCGCGCTTGCCAGCAACAGTCGCGGCTCGACGATCTCCAGTACGAGATTAACTGGCAAGAGGTCCGCAAACACTGGAAGCACTAGCGGGTGGACACTGGCGAGACCCCCGAGCAACTGGAGGCCCGATTTCTGGCAGCCCGTGAGCGGTTCCGGGACCGGAGACGGAGGCAGGAAGTAGTTCGGGTGAGGGACGAGGTCGCCATCTGGGGCATACCTCGCAGCGTTAGTCGCTCATGAAGCGCAACAGCGTGATGCGGCGGTCGCCGGCCGGGTCGTCCCGCACCCAGATTCGATAGTCCGACGTGTCGCTGGTCGGCGTATCGGCTTTGTAGGCCATGCGTCCCCGGGTCTGGTACCACGAGGTAATCGTGTCGCTCCGATCGGGGGTACTGAGCACCACTTCGATCTGTCGCAGCACCTGCCCATCTCGAAAGTGCAATCGCACCTGTCGGGTCGCTTGGACGGAGGCATGCGGGTAGACCGGGAGCGCCACCGCCTCCGGGCCGACCTGCCCCAGCACGTCTACCCCACTCACCCGAGCGAGGTCCACCTGGTAGTGATGTTCCTCCGGGGCGGGCGCAGCCACCGACGGGCTGGCCGACAGGGCGGAGCTGGGCATGGCCAGGGCCGCCTCTTGCGAAGCTGCCTTCGACGGCGGCCGGGATGCGCACCCTCCCAGGCCGATCAAGAAGGCGACGAAGCCCAACATCCACCGACGCTGCACGTCTGCACTATTCGTCCCCGGCCCGGGACATCCCCCTCCGTAGAAGGAGCCCGGAACCCCGACGGCGGAACCCATGAGGAGAGCGCGCTGGAATCAGGCACGGACCGCCTATTGAATTCCAGGTAGAAAAGGCCCACCATGACGACACCCGGCAGCCTGGTCGAGTTTTTCCAGGATCGCAAAGTCTTGTGTGGCCTATGTCTGAAGACCGACAAACGGGGGGCGCACGTTCTCAGCGAGGAGAACCGGGAAATCGGCGTGCCCGAGTCTCGGATCCTCTTGACCATTCCCAACTGGTCCAGCCCAGACGGGTTGCGCGAGCAGGTGGTCGAGCGCCTCAAGAGCGCGTCGCTGGCGCGAGAGCAGTTCCGCCAGGGCATCGTGCTGGCCGACTTGTGGGAGCTGCTGCAAGACGACCGCCGCAAGTACGCCGCCGAAGAGCTGGCCGACACCTACTTCGGCACCGAGCCAGGGCCGGAAAAGACCTCGGCCATGCTGCGGGCCCTGCGAGACGATCGCATCTGGTTCGAACGCAAGGGTGAGCAGTATGTGCCCAGCGACCCGGACCACGTGCAGCAGGTGCAGCAGTCCATCCGGGCCGAGGCCGAGAAAGAGTCCGAGCGAAACGACGTCGTGCGCTGGTTCAGCCAACTCTGGCTGGGCATGCCGGCGGCCCCGCCGGCCTGTTCGGACAAGTACGTGCGGTGGCTCAAGGACTGCGTGCTGCAGGGCCCGGAGGCGGCGCGCTTCAAGGAGATGATCGAACTTCTCAAACGGGCCGGCATCCACCAGAACGACTCTCCCTTCCAGATCCTCGTCAAGACGGGGGTCTGGGACGTGGACGAGGACGTACTCCTGCACAAGCATCAGATCGCCCTGGAGTTTCCGGCGGCCGTGCTCGAAGAAGCCGACGCCTGTCTGGCCGCCTTCCGGGCCGGGGACGACTGGCGGGCCGGGCGCGAAGACCTGCGCCATCTCTACGCCTATACCATCGACGACGAGTACACGACCGAGATGGACGACGCGCTCAGCTACGAACGTCTCGCCGACGGGCAGCACCGGGTGGGCATCCACATCGCCGACGCGGCCCACTTTGTCGTCCCCGGAACGGCCATCGACAAGGAAGCTTTGCACCGCGCCACGTCGCTCTATTTCGCCGACCGCAAGGTGCGCATGCTGCCGCCCCCGCTCTCCGACGTCATCTGCAGCTTGCAGCAGGGAGAGGATCGGCCGGCCCTGTCCATCCTGGTAACGCTGGACGACGCCGCCCAGGTGCTCGAGTCGCGCATCGCCCCCTCGCTCGTCCACGTGCGGGAGCGGCTTACGTACCGCCAGGTCAACTTGAACCACGCCGAGGTGCCGCCGCTGGACGCCCTGCTCCGCCTCGCCCGCACCTTGAAGGCGAACCGCATGACGGCGGGCGCCATCCACATCCCCTTTCCCAAGATCGAGGTGCGGGTGGTGGAAGACAAACAGGTCGTCATCCAGCGAGAAGACGCGGATACGCCCGGGCAGACCATGGTGTCCGAGTTCATGATCCTGGCCAACCGCATGGTCGGGCAGCTCTGCGTCGACAACGATCTGCCGGCCGTCTACCGCAGCCAGGACCCGCCCTCCGAGCCCCTCGACATTCCCACCGAGTTCGGCCCGCTGGATGCCTTTCGCATCCGGCGGTTCCTCAAGAAGGGTGACCAGGGCATCAAGCCGGTCCGCCACCACGGCCTGGGCCTGGATGCCTACGTCCAGTTCACCTCGCCCATCCGCCGCTACATCGACCTGGCCATGCATCGGCAGGTGAAATCGTATCTGTCGTCAGGAGACGTCCTGATGACGGAGTCGGACATGGCCGACATGTTGACCGTCTGCTCCGGCCCCATCGAGCTGGCCGAGACGATGGAGCGGCAGCGGCGCACCTACTGGATCATGCGGTCGCTGGAGAACGACCTGTGGCAGACCCGCGACGCCGTGGTGCTGCAGGTCTTCCACGACCGCTACTTCGTCCAGCTCCAGGACTGCCTGTTGTTCGCCGACTGCCAGCCCCGCACGAGTGGCAAGCACCCGACGCCGGGCGAGACCATCCAGGTACGCATCGAGATGGTGTGGCCCCGGGAGGGCGTCGTGCGCCTCACCGAGGAGCATATCGATTAAGGGCCCCGCAGCCGGGCGGTGTCGAGCGGGGCCCAGTAGAGCACCCGCATCTGGTTTTCGAGGCCGAGGAACTGGTTGAGGTCCAGGCGGAACATGTAGCCCGCCGAGCAGAGCACCTGCTGGGTGGTGTAGCTGCAGGTGGTGTGGTACTGCACGATGTCGATGGCCTGGAGCTGGACCTGCGGGGCGTGCTGCTCGACGCAGGCAATGACGCACGGCGGCCCGCCAAACAGGCAGTTGAGGAGCGCCTCCTGCCGGGCCTGGATGATGGGCGCAATGCAGCGGGCCAGGAACTGGTGCATGCAGGCCGCCGGCATCGGGTAGTGCCAGGTGCTGTTGATGCAGAAGCAGGCGCAGCCGGTGCCGAAGATGTGCGATATCGTGCCGCGGTGCACCGTGACGTGGCCGGACAGATGGACTTGGGTTGGGGCGCAGGGAGGAATGCCCTGCACCTGCAGGTCCAGGCATCTGGGAAAGGACTGGCCGAGAGGGTTGGGCCTGCCCCCCACGGTGCCGCACCCCAGACACAGAAAGCCGGCGCAATTACTGCCTTCGGAGCCCAGGAACATGGAGAGCGTGGCCGTGCCGGCTCCCATGCCCATCTGGCTGCCGAACGCCACCACGGAAACAGGGGCCTGACTGGTCACCGTGGTGGTCTGCACGCTCGAGATGACGGAGACGTTCTGCAGGCAGATGTTGCCGCTCCCAGACGCTGGCGCACAGGGCGGCGGGCGACACCCGGGGGCACAGGCCGTCGGCATGGGGGCGGCGTTGGCCAGCATGTTGCCCAGCACGGTGACGTTGCTGGCTGTGATGCTGTCGCTGGAGTATACGATGCCCTGGAAATAGGAGCTCCCCTGGCTGGTCCCCTTGAGGGTGATCGGGCCCATGGCGACCAGCGCGCACACGTCGGACGTGCTCAACGTGCTGCACCCATCCACCTCGGCCGAGCCCTGCACGAAAACGGCCCCGATACCCTTGATGCCGCCGCCCACCTTGAGAGAGCCTTTGACGTACAGGACGGCCTGGTTGAGAACCAGATCGCCTGCCACGGTAAGATTGCCCGACTGGGAGAGGCCGGTCAAGGGGCCGGTCGCCGAGGTGATGGTCTGCACGTTGGGGTACTCGCAAAGCTCGGTAAACTGGCCTGGGACATAGATGAACGGCAGGGGGATGGGGGCGTGGTGGGACGAGAGCGCTCCCCGTATGTTGGTACACGCCGACACCCTGATGCACCCGACGGCGTCGACGTCGCCGCCGATGGTGGCCGCCCCCATCGCGATGGCTGGCGAACCGGCGCTGTTGCTGCCGACGCTGGCGGGCCCCAGGCAGGCCGCGTTGAGGCTGTACGGGCAGACCGGGCCGATGCCCGGAACGCTGGCCGCCATCAAGGTTCCCGTCGAGGTGAGAACGCCGCTGGCCGCCAGCGCGAAGGGGAAGGGAGGCATGCTGACGACGCTCTCTACGGCCTGCTGTTCCGTGCCTTCCAGGGCCAGGGCCACGACGTGCAGGGCGTGGGCCGGAATGGTGCGGCCATCCCATCCCACCACGGAGCTGCTCTGCGAGATGTTGTTCACCGACCACGGGATGCCCAGGGCGCCGGCGCCTGTGGCGTCAAAGCTCAACAGCGCTTCCCCACGCACCCCGGCGTTGGGCACTCTGACGCCCGCGATGGTGCCCAGCGAGGTCAAGGTTCCGCCCTGGTCGAGGAGGACGACGCTGCTGTTGGGGTCGGAGGGCGTCGCGCCGAACTTGGGGTCTTCCAGGGCCTGGGCGATGGCGATGGCCATGGCCGACTCGGCCAGGTCGCGGGCCCGGGCGTGGGCGATCATGCGGCTCATCATGTTCAGGTGCATGGTGCACATGCCGGCCAGCCCGAAGGCGAACATCATGCACGCGAAAATGACCAGCAGGACCGCGCCCAGGACCATGCCAGACTGAGGATCTCGCCCCCCTGTGCCTCCGCTCAACATCGCTTATCGTTGTATCCCACCTTGGCGGGGTCTGTCCAGTCCGGGCCGATGCCTTTATGCCAGGCAGCCATTGGTCCAATGGGCCCTCGCACTTTTCGCAGTGATGCCCGGCACAGAAATTTTTCCGCGGCGGGAACTCGGCCGCTCC
>DASYBA010000993.1:0-15378 GCA_036501005.1 Candidatus Xenobia bacterium
GAGCCACCGTCTCCAACGGGATCAGGTGACCACTCGTCGTCAGCAGCTTGAGCCCGCGGATGGCGGCCATGTCGTGGCGATAGCCCGGGGCCAGCTCCACCCGGATGCTGAGTTGACGGTCTGGCAGGTCGAACCGGGGCAGATTCTGATCGAGATCGCCGAGCAGGGCGATCTCGGCGGTGTTGGCGATCTGATCGGTGGTGACCCCTTGAGCGGCGGCCAGCGCCTGGTCTGGAATAACCTCAATCTCGGGTCGCTGCAGTGCCGCATCGGCGCGGACGTCAGCCAGGGAAGGCAGCGTCCGCATCTGATCCATGAGGTCTTTGGTCATCTTCTTGAGGTCGGTGTCGCTCTCGCTGGTCAGCAGCACGCTGGCGACGTTGCTCGAGCTGTTGTCGGTCGACGAGTCGCCCCCGAACTGGGTTCGCACCCCCGGGATCTTGAACAGTTGGGGCCGCATCTCGTCTTCAAACTGGGCTTGACTGAGTTTGCGCTGCTCTTTCGGCACCAGGTTGACCCGCAGGTTGCAAGACTCCGGAGTGACCAGCGCAAAGACGTTCCTGACCTCGGCTCGCCGAGCCAGGATCTGGTTGAGTTGCTGGGCGACCAGAACGGCGGTACTGAGCCCCGTGCCCGGTGGGAGGCTGGCCTGGACGGTGGAGGAGCCCTGGTCTCCCCCGCCCAGCACCGAGGTCGGAATGGTGAAGCAGAAGCCCACGCCGATGCCAAAGTAGACGATGGCGATGAGGACGGTGGCCAGCCGATGCTTGAGCGCCCACGGCAAGATGCGCTGGTACAGGTTGAGAGCCCAGCTCTTGTCGTCATGGTGGTGCTTGGGCGGTTTGAGCCAGTAAGCCGCCATGACGGGCGTCAAAAGCCGCGCCACCAGCAGCGAAAACAGCACGGCCATGGCGACGGTCAGTCCAAACGGCTTGAACCACAGGCCGATCCAGCCGCCGACGAATCCGATAGGCAGGAACACCACCACGATGGTCATGGTGGTGGCGACGACGGCCAGCCCGATCTCGTCGGCCGCTTCCATGGCTGCGTCATAAGGGGTGCGCCCCAGATGCATGTGTCGAACAATGTTCTCGACTTCGACGATGGCGTCGTCGACGAGAATCCCGATGACCAGGCACAAGCCGACCAGCGTCATGCTGTTGAGGGTGAAGCCGGACATCTTCATGGCGGCGAAGGTGGGGATGACCGAGATGGGCAGGGCGAAGGCGCAGATGATGGCAGAGCGGGCATCGCGGAGGAAGAGGAAGACGGCCAGCACGGCCAGGCAGGCGCCCAGCCACAGGGTATGGACCGAACCGTGGTACCACTCCAGGATATGGGTGACGTCGGTATACACCTTGCCGATGTGGACATCCGATGGCAGACTCTTCTTGACGTCGTCCAGGGCCTGATCGACGCCGTCGGAAACCTCCGCCATATTGGCGCCGTGGGCGCGACTGACCTCAAAGCCCACCACCGGCTTGCCATCCAGCAAGGCCTCCTGCTGGGGCTCTGCGGCGGTGTCCTGCACCGTGCCCAAGGTGTCGAGACGAGCCCATTTTCCGCCGGGCAGCGTGATGCGCAGGGTGCGCAACTGTTCGACCGTCTGGGCGCTTCCCAGGGTGAGAATGCTCTGCACCATGGACCCCACTGCCGCGTTGCCGCCGGGACGATTGAGGTTCAGGGCGCGGATTTGACTGTTGACGGCGTCGCACGTCAAGCCCATGGCATCGAGGGCGACCGGATCCAGTTCGACCCGAACCTCGCGATCCACGCCCCCGTCCCGCTTGACCCGTCCCACCCCTTTGACCCCTTGCACGGCACGCAGAAGCTGATTGTCGACCAACTGGCTCAGTTGTGCAACGCTCATGGTCGGCGAAGACACGGGATAGGTTACGAACGAGGCATCCGTATCGGTTTCACACCGGATGAAGGGATCCGCGATGCCCGAGGGCAGGGTCGGGCGCAGGAGTCCGATGGCATTTCGAACGTCGCTCGTGGCCCGGTCCATGTTGGTGCCGAAGTTGAACTGCAGGCTGGTCATCGACATGCCGCTGCTGACGGTGGAGGTGATCAGATTGACCCCGGCCATGCTGGCGACGGCATTCTCTACCGGTCGGGTGATCTGCGACTCAAGTTCAGCCGGAGCGGCGCCCGGCATGTTGATGGTGATGTCGATCGTCGTCTCGTCGTAGGTGGGATTGATATCGATACCGAGGGTGAAAAACGAAAAGAGGCCGGCCACCAGCAAGATGGCAAACAGGACGATGCAAGGCACCGGGTGTCGAATCGCCCAGGCGGAAATCTTCAAGGCGTCGCTCCCTCAGGAACGGCCACGATGTCGCCGTCATTGAGAAAAGCTGCGCCGTCGACCACGACCTGGTCCTGGGTCGTTATTCCTGACGTCACGATGACGTCTTCGCCGTAGGTCTGGCCCAGGTGGACCGGCCGCTTGTGTACGGCCCCGTCCCGGTAGACAAAGACAAATCGCTCGTCCGCCGCCCCCAGCGCCGCCTTCATGGGCACGGTCACGGCCTGCACGACGGCTTCGGCAATGGCGCCTTGCACGAACATGCCGGGCAGGAAGCCAGCATTGGCCGGGAGGGCGACCCGCACCACCCCCAGCAAGGTGGATGGGTCGACCTGCGGAGTGATCTTCCAGACCCGGCCGGTGACCGTCTTGCCGTAGCCCGTAACCTCGACCGGATCGCCGGTCTTGACGTGGAAGAGTTCGGCGGCGGGAACCTGCGCACGCACCTCCAATTGGTTGCGCCGCACCATGGTGAACAGCGCCTTGCCCGCGGTGATGTCTCCGATGGTAGCATCCCGCTTGATAATCAAGCCGTCGTCAGGCGCGACGACCACGGTCTGGGCCAATTGCACCTCGATCTGCTCGATGTTCGCCCGCACCTCAGCGGCCGCGGCGGCCGCCACTTCGCTATCTTGAGGATTGCCGCCCAGTTCGCCCAGGTTGAGCCGGTTGGCAGCCTCCGCGACCCCAGTCTCGGCCACCCGCACCTGATCGTGGGCGGCCATCATGGCCGCCTCGTCCTTGGTCTCCGTCGTGAACACCCCCCGGGCATCGGCGACGGCTACTGCTCCGACCGCCACCAGTCGCCGATACCGGGCGGCGTTTTCCTGGTCGTTCTTGAGCGTCGCCTCGGCCTGTTGGAGGTTGGCCCGCTGCAAGGCGGCGGACGCTTGGGCCTCTTTGAGGGACAACCTCAACCCTTCGACTTCCTGGGGACGATTCGGCTGCCTGGCCTTGACCTCCGCGGCCAGGGCCCCTCGCAGCCTGGCCTGCAACTGGGCGAGCTGGGCCCGCAAGCCAGAGTCGTCGAGTCGCACCAGAACCTGACCCCGGGTCACCTGTGAGCCTTCGTCCACCAGCACCGACTCGATACGAAGGCCCTGCGCTTCCGCCGCGACCGGCAGCTCCTCCCGAGCGTTCACCGTGCCGGTCACGGCGACATCGTGATGCAGCGTCTGAAAGCGGGCCTTCTTCACCGCGACCATCATGACGGCCGGTCGGGGCGCTGACGAACCGGCGGCCGACGCCGGCGTCACGCTGGCGGCCGGGTCTGGATGTTGCTGACCCACGCCGGCCGCCAGCCCGGCCACGACCACGAGCACGACGGCGACCACTGCCACCCATGCTTTCCAGCGCCGGGGACGCGGTTGGCCAGCCCCTTCCGTCGTTGGAGCTGCTTCGGGGGTTACGGTCATACCTGTGTCATCCTCCGCGGGGCACGGCCCACCTGCAAAACTTCGCTGCCCCGCCCCCTGAAGCCTTCAGGGGGCGGGCGCCGGCGACGCGGATGGAAAAACCTCGTCCACCTCGTTGCAAATAGGCTTCAAGGTTCGAAGATACTGGTAGATGGCTCGCAAATCGTCGTCTGTCATTCCGGAGAACTCTGCCCACGGCATGGCGGTCTGCAGATCGGTGGGTGCCTGCCGCCGGTTTCGTGCGTCGTCGGTGGCGTACTCCTTGAACAGAGCCACAAAATGGTCTTGGGTCATGGAGCCCAGCCCGGTTTCATGCGGCGTCAGGTTGGCCGAGACCACCCAGTTGAAGCGGTGGTCCAGGGAAGCCTCGGCTCGCATGGCCTGCCCCCCTTCAAACAGGTCGGCCGGTATCGGATGGGCGGAAGTGTCCTCCGGCCCATGGCACATGTCACACTCGGCCAGGGTGGACAGGTACCGGCCGTAGGCCACCTTGTCTGCCGGCGAAGGTTTCGGGCCCGGCGCGGGCGGCCCGTCGGTCTCGGTGGCGACCCAGGCCGTGGGGATGGTCCACAGGATGAGGTTCAAGGGAAAATAGTACACGGTAGGCGGGACGGCGTGGTCAATCGGTTTCAGCGACCGGATGTAGGCGACAGTCGAATTCACGTCTTCGGGGTCCATGTGCTTCAACCAGTAGAAGGGCATCAAGGGGTGCAGGGGCTTGTTGCCCTTGGCGACGCCGCCGGTGATGGCGCGGATGAGCTCTCCGTCGGTCCAGTTCCCGATGCGGGCCGGCGTGATGTTCTCGGCATAGGTAAGGCCTGGCTCGTCGTCGTCTCCGAAGTATCGGCCCCCCTCTCCTTCAGTGCCGGGCACCGGGGGCATGGAATACCGGGTGTAATCTGGCTGAGAGTGGCAGCCGATGCAGCGCGCCACGTGATTGGCCAGATATCGGCCCCGAGCCACCCGAGCCGGGGTGATCTGCACGGTGGCGTCCGGCACTGGGGGCCACGGATGCAAGATCCTGGCGCCAACGATAAATACCCCTGCCAGCACCACGACGAGACCAGACAGGATGAGAACGACCCGCAGCAGCTTCTTCACTTTGCCGTGAGCGAAGACAGCGGCCGATCGGGATGGGACAACAAGGTCTCAAGCCAGGCTCGGACGTCGAACTGCGTACCGAACACCTGGTCGTCCCAGTGCAGAATCCCTGCCCAGTCGGTTCCATAGCATTGGAACTTGATGGAGAGGCTGAACGGCGTTCCGATCATGCCGTAGCGGACGTACGGCAGCGCAGGGAAAGGGAACTTCTCCTCACACGAAGGCAGCAGGACGGGCGTCGTGGTGACGCCCTGCAGCCGCACCTCCGGGAAGGGCGGCACGTAGTTCACCATGGCGCGAGCCGGGCGAGCGCTGAGCGGAATGGCCAACTGATGGTCATACGCCTGTTCCGATTCCCGTTTCACCGCATCCAGCACCTGTCGGACCGTCATGTCACCCGTCAGGTGGACCGCAATCGGCAGGGTAAAGTACAGGTTGCCGACCACGTCCTGTGACAAAGGGTGGCGCCGATTGGGCATCTCGAGCCCGACGACGACCTTTTCATCGCCCAGAAAGTGGTGCACCATGATGGCGACCCCTGCCACCAGGAACATCCCGGCCGTGGCCGCTTCCCGGTGCACAAAAGCGTTGACACGGTCCATCAAATGGTTGGACAAATCCACCGCGCTCGAGCGGTTGAGCCGGTAGGGACTATCCGATAGAATCATGGGATTGACCACCGGCTCACCCAGCCGGTCGCGCCAGAAAGTAGCATCCGGGCCCATGCGGGCATATTCCTCCCGCTCCCATCGAACGTAATCGGTCAGTTCGTGACTGAGCGGGGGGACGGGTGTCTCGGGGGCCCCGTTGACGAACGCGTTGTACAAGCTCTCCATTTCACGCAGGAAGATACCCCAGGACCAGCCGTCCAGGATGACGTGGGACCATTGCAGGCTCAAGACCTGCAGGTCGTCGGTCAGGCGCAGGAGGGTAAAGTTCAGCAGCGGACCGACCCGGTAATCGACCGGATGCTCGTACTGCTCGTTGGCCAATGCCGCAATCACCGCGTCGATGGAGGTCTCGGGATGGGCTTTGACCTCATCTCGCCGGTCGAGGATGGCCAAGGGGACGTCCGCCGTCCGGGCGACGACTCGGGTGACGGGGGCCTCCCACGACAAAAAGCGTGCCATGAACTTCATGAGCGAGGCCAGTTGGGCCACCACGCCTATCCCCAAGCCGATGCCGCACCCTTTGGCCACCGCGTGGGCGGCATGCGAGCTGGCCACCGCGATCGGCGACTCCGACGCATCCTCCGGCCGGGCCGACCTGGACCGCTCCATTCGCACGCTGTGCAGCGCTTCGTGGCGGTCGACCACGCCTTTCAAGGCGGACTGCAAGGCCGAGATGTCCAACCGCCCCCGCAGAAGGTACATGAAGGGGGCATCTGGGTAGGGAGCGAGATCCAGGGCATAGGCCATGTACTGCTGTGAAAAGGTGACCGGCGCGCGCCAGGTGGCCGGTTCACTCTTGGCGGGTGCCGAAGCGTCGGGGCTCGACCGTCGTTCCTCGTCGGGTGCGGCGACGTCCTGCAACGTCTCGATCAGCACGGCCTGCTGGGCGACGGTCAGGCAGCCCAGGAAACGAAGCGTGGGAATCTTCACGCCGCAGGCCGCCATGAGAGTGGACATGAGTCGGATGGTAATCAGGGAGTCGCCGCCCAGTTCATAAAAGTCATCGTGCACGCCCACCCTCTTGACCTGCAGGGCGTCCTGCCACAAGGTGGCAATCTGGGTCTCCAGGGCGGTGCGAGGGGCCTCGTAGTCCTCGCCGTCCGCCTCCTCCTGGGGGCCGGGGTGGTCGGCAGCTTCTTCGTCCTCGGCCAGCGGCAGGCTGGAGAGCACCCGGCGATCCACTTTACCATTGGCATTGAGGGGCAGCTTGTCGATACGCACAAAACGGGCCGGTATCATGTGGAAGGGCAATTGTGATGCCGTCAGATCGCGTAACTGCTGCAAGGGAACGTTCTGCTCGTCGGCCGGCACCCAATAACCAATGAGTCGAACGTCGGAGGCGCCGAAAGTGTGCGGTACGACCGCCGCATCGGCCACTGCAGGGTGCTGTCGAAGAACGGCCTCGATTTCTCCAGGTTCGACCCGATAGCCGCGAATCTTCAACTGATTGTCGATACGACCCAGAATTTCGATATTTCCATCCGGCAGATAGCGGGCCAGATCGCCGGTGCGGTAGATGCTGTTGTCCGGCTCGTCGGGAAACGGACGGATGAGCTTCTTTCTGCTCAGTTCTTCGTTCTTCAGATAGCCCGGGAAGTTTCCCACACCGCCGATGCAGATCTCGCCCGGCACGCCAACCGGAAGCAGTTGGTCTTGGGGGCCCAGGATATAGATGGTGGTGTTGGCGAGGGGGCGCCCGACGGGCACCAGCCCAGTGCCGGAGGTCACCACGTCGAAGGTCGTATAGACGGTGGTTTCCGTGGTTCCCCACGCGTTGTAGACCCGCTGGCACAGGGTGAGCAGCTTCTCGGCCAGCTCCCGGGCCAACTTGTCACCCAGGCTCATCAGCCGCAGGGTGGGACACCCCATCCAACCGGCTTGCACCAGCAGGGCCCAGGTGGGAGGCGTCGCCAGCATCACGGTGGGCTTCTCGGCCGCAATGGCTGCGCCCAGCTCGGTGCCGAGTCGCAGCTCGCTGGGGCCGAGCACGACGGTTCCGCCGCAGATCAGGGGGTTCCAGATTTCGCACACGCTGACGTCGAAACCGAGAGGAGAGATGCTCAAGGACACGTCATCCTGGGTAAATCCGAGGTCGGTTTCGGTGGAGACGAGAAAGTTGGTGATGTTGCGGTGCGTGATCTGAACGCCTTTCGGCCGGCCTGTCGAACCGGAAGTGAACATGATGTAGGCCAGCCGATCCAGGGTAGGCGGCCGGGGCGGCGCGGTGTCGCGCTCGGCGTCGCCGACCCCCAGGAAAGTAGCCTCCGGAGCCGCCTGCCGGGCCCTGACCTCCGACTCGGGGGTGCAGATCACGATGCGAACGCCGCACTCCTCCATCATCCAGGCCATGCGATCGGCCGGCTGGGATAGCTCGAGGGGTAGAAAGGCCCCACCGGCCTTCCAGATGGCCAGCACGGCCACGATCCGCTCGACCGACACCGGCATGTAGATGCCGACCAGTTGATCCGGCACCACCCCCAACTCCTGTAGACGCCAGGCCAGAGCGTTGCTGCGATGCTGCAACTGGCGATAGGTCAAGGTGTGACCCTCGCACCGCAAGGCCACGTGATCGGGGCGCCGGGCGACCGCCGCGTCCACCAGCTCCATGACGGTCTTCTCGGGATACGGCCGCGCGGTCTGATTGAGAGTGACCATCTGCCAATGGCGTTCTGCTTCGCTCAGCAGGTTGATGCTGCTCAATCGAGTCTGCGGCTGCGCCAGCGCCTTATCGAACAGCCGCTGGAAATGGCCGACGGCGTGTTGTGCCTGCTCTCCGGCCATCTGGACGTTGAGTTCCAGGCGCAACTTGGAGACGTCCCGCCTGACCACCACGGGAGCCTCAGGACCAGAAGCGGAGCCGAATCGGGTCAGGAGCGCGTCAACCGTGTGCGTGCCTGCTCCCACCCTCTCTATAGCCGTCGTAGCGATCTTGTCACGCAGGGAGGCGAACGTCTCGTTCTCCGTCACCTCTACCCGATACAGGTTCCACTCACGGTCCGATGCAGCCTTGGCCAGGCGAAGGTTGGTTTGGGGACCGACTCGGTGACACCATGCGCCCATCACGGCGAGCAAGAGGTCGTCATCGCCGTTCCACGCAGGGACCGGGAGCGGGTACGGAGCAGCCGCCTGGATCAGCCGTCTGACGGGCGCTCCATACCACATGCTCGGCTCTGCGGTGGCCTGCTCCGCGGGCACGGTAAGGGTCTCTGATGGTTGCATGCTTCTGCCACCCCTGTTCACGTTGTGGACGCTCTTTCTTCTTCTCTCGCCGAGCGCTTCCCTAACTAGCGGGGCCACCGTCGTGCCACCCGGCGGTGCAGGAAACGATGGAGGCGTGCCAGAAAATCAGCGCAGCCATCTGGGCCGGAGGGCATCATGAGCAAAGTTGCAGACCCCGCGGTCGGTCTGACCCAAGAAGTGATCGACAGGACCATTGAGTCGACCTTCGAGCATTGCCAGCATGGGGTTGCCATCTGTGTTCGAAAGTACATGGGCGATGCCATCTCAGTCGAGGCCGAGGGGTGCTATATCACCTCAGAAGACGGTTCCCGCTATCTCGATTTCAATGCCATGCAGGGGGTGGCGAATCTAGGGCATCGCAATCCCGAAGTGGTCGCCGCAGTCACTCGGCAACTGAACGTGATGCCCCAGCATGCCTGGTGGCGATTTCACAGTGTGGCACAGGCCGAGCTGTGCGAGCTGCTGGCCCAGGTCTCGCCGGGAAACCTGACGCGCTCCAGTCTATTCAACGCCGCGACCGAGGCTATCGAAGCGGCCTTGAGAACGTCTCGGGCCATGACCGGTAGAAAACGCTACATATCGTGTCTTGGATCCTTCCATGGCAATACCCTCGGGTCCTTGAGCGTGTGCGGGATAGCCCCCAATACCGCGCCGCTGGTGCCGCTGCTGCCGTGTGACAGAATTCCATATGGTGACTTCGAGGCTTTCAACCGGATCGCCAGCCGCGAGCATTCGGCCTTCATTATCGAGCCGGTGCAGTCGACCACGCACGTGATGCCGCCGGATGACTTCTTTCCCAAGGTCCGGGCGCGGTGCGACGAGCTGGGCATCCACCTGATCGCCGATGAAACCGTCAGTTGCCTGGGCCGGAGCGGTCGACTCTTTGGCATGGACCATTCCGGGATCGCACCCGACTTCCTGATCATGGGCAAGGGCTTCAGTGGCGGGGTCATTGGCGCATCCGCCTGCCTGTACACCGAGGCGGTCGCAGAGTTTCTGCTGACGCTGCCCTACATGTTCCATGGCTCCACCTTCGGCGGCAATGAGCTGGCCTGCGTGGCGGCCAAGACCGCTATTGACATCACGCTGCGAGACCGCATACCCCAGCGCGTGAGCGAACTGTCGTCGTACTTCCGCGACGGATTGCAGGCGGTGGCCGACGAGTTTCCGAGCATCATCAAGCGTGTCCACGTCTTCGGGTTCTATGGCCAGGTGGATTTCTTCGACGTCTTGCAGACCGCCTGGGTGACCCTCGAAATGCACCGGAAGCACAAGATCATCTTCTATGTGATCCCGATCATGGATTTCAATATCATGGAAGTGCTGCTGCAAAAGTACCTGAAGGACCAACAGCCGCCAGATCCCAAGGTCGCTGCGTCCGCCGCGACCTTTACTCGCTTCAAGCTGATGCCGCCCTTGGTGGCGGGGCGCGAGGAATTCGATAGGTTCTTTGCTGGCCTCCGATCCAGCCTGACCACCTTGAGCCACATCAGCCCGGAGGAGTTTGCCAAACTGGCGCCCGAGCTGGAGAAGTTCTTTTTCGCCTAGACTGCCCGCGGTGCTGTCCGGTGCTCGGTTCGGGCCGGCCCAGACAGGTTGAACACTCGCTATTCCGCCCGTCGTATCTTATGTGAAGGGGGTAGCGGACGGATAAACCACGTCGGTCCAAGAGGTCGTTAAGCAACGAAACTGTACGTGGGTCTCCTTTTCTGTCAAGGACAAAGAGCGTTTACAAAAGGCCCGGCTCAGCGACAGCGGTCATCCATGCCTACGTCATTCCGCGGCGAGCTGGCGGCCTTGCGGGGCATGTGTCTTTGCAGAAGGGGCGGGCGCTGCACGCCGGGAGCTGCGTAGCCTAACGGCCGTGGTAGACCAAGGGACCGGGGGCCGGCCCGGGCAGGATCTCCCGGAGGTACGGTTCCACTCCTTTGTCGGGTCGCCACTGACGGGGATATCCCAGCGACACTTCCTCGAACCGGACGCCGTCGATCCACCGCGTCGAGCGGATGTGCAGATGCCCTGACACGACCACGGTGGCGCCGAATCGCCGGTGCCAATCTTCCGTCCGGGTGGTGCCGCACCAGATGGAAAAGCGCGGAATCATGGGCAGGAAGACCAGCTCCTGGCGCAACGGAAAGTGGTTGATCAGGATCATGCTTTTGCCGACCGCGGCCAACCGGCGCTCGGAGGCGGCGCAGCGGGCCTCGCACCAAGCCACCCGCGACGGATAGGGATCCGGGTGCAAAAAGTGCTCGTCCGTGCACACCACGCCCGTCTCGGCCGCCCAGTCGACCGCTCGATCCAGGGGCACGTCGGAGGGGCGGAAGCTGTAGTCGTACAAGACAAACAGCGGAGCCAGCACGCATGGCCCCCCCGGCCCCCGCCACTCGACGAAGGGATCCTCCGGGGTGAGGACGCCGTGCCTTTGGCATACCTTCACCAGGGCCTGGTAGCGGGCTTCTCCTCGGAGGCCCAGGGGGTCGTCGGGAAGACACCACAGCTCGTGGTTGCCGGGCACCCATAGCAAGCGGGCAAACCGGGGGAGCAGGCACTGCAGCACGAACTCGAGGTGCTCCACGCTCTCGCCCAGGTCTCCGCCCAGGATGAGCCAGTCGTCGGGGTGGGCGGGGAGCGCCTGGAGGGCCTGCCGGTTGACCTCGAAGCCCACGTGCAGGTCGCTGATGGCATACAGCTTCACGGCGACCAGTCCCAGAGCTGGACGGGCACCGCAGGCGCCGCCGCGACCAGGGCCCCGGCGTACCCCTCCCCGGGCTCGAGATCCGACAGGCTCCATCGAAGGGCTGCGGCCCGGTCTACCGGCACGCGCAAGGCAGGCCACACCTCGAAGCTCGTGGGCTCCAAGGACATGCCCAGCCCCGTCGCCTTCATGTAGGCCTCCTTCCGCGTCCACAGGCGAAAGAAAGCCTGGGTGCGGGGCAGTGCGCTCAGGCGGTGCAGCTCGGCGCTCTCCGCGGCGGTGAAGAACCGATCGGCGATCGAGAGGATCTCGACGTCATGTCGGATCCACTCCACGTCGACCCCCACGGTTCGCTGCCACGACACCGCTACCAGGGCGCATCGTCCGGAGTGCGACAGGTTGAATTCCCACCCTCCGGTCCCGACCGACGGCTTGCCTTGCGGGCCGACACGGAACTCGAGCGGCGGAGGCGCCTGCAGATGGCGGCCGAGGATGTCTCGCAGGGCGGCATGGGAGATGGTGTAGCACTCCTGGTCCTGGGGCCGTACGAAGCGACCGGCCTGCTCCCGCTCTTGGGGAGACAGGTGCTGGGCCAGCGCGGCATGGTCGCCTCGCAGATCCACTCGCCACACGTGCACCACGGCCTCGGACAAGGGCTCGCCATGGCAGGGAAGCCACACTAGCGGGCCTCAGCCAGAGCCAGCCGCAGCCCCTTCTCCAAAGCCTCCACCAGGTGGGGTCGCAGGCGGGCCGCGGGAATGATGCAGTGCAGGGCCCCCACCGCCAGGGCGCGTTCCACGGTATGGACCGCATCGAACTCCTCCGCCACCTGGCCGAGTTTCTCCGCCTGTACCGTGAGGCTCAGCTCGAGCCAGGCGGCCCGCAGGGCGGTCTTGTCGGCACCGGGCGCCGCGATCTCCGCTTCCAACTGCACAAGACGCGGATCCGATCGGGTGCGTTTCTCCACTTCGCCGGCAAACACGACGGCCGCCGCCGGTGCCCCGCCGATGACGGAGGCAAACGACCCTTCCAGCGCCGCGATGTGCAGGTTCTCGTTGAGCACGTGGCTGAACACGACGTAGGATCCGCCGTGGAACCGTGACACGACGCAGAAGACCATGGGACCGTGAAAATTGACCACCGCTCGGCCAATCTCGGCGCCATGTTCCAACTGCCACCGACGCATCGACTCCGGTGATCCGTCGAAGCCCGTCAGGTTGGCCAGCACGACCACGGGGACGACCCCGCTGGCGCTGTTGATGGCCCGGGCCACCTTGCGGCTGGACTGGGGGAACAGGGTGCCCGAGGTCCATTGGTTGGGGCCGTCGACCGGAATGAATCCGGTGCGGGGCAGGGGACGAGACTCAAAGCCGATCAGACAGACCGGGTACCCGCCCAGGTGAGCGTTCCACACCACGGCTGTGACGCTCTTGGCCATGTCGGCCCAGCGCTCGAGAGGGGGGCGGTCGGCGTCGATTACGGCCTGCATGATCTGGCGAATATCGAACGGTTTCTTACGTCCGGGGTTGAGTTCTTCGGAGAAGACGTCGCCGATGCAATGAAACCCGCTGCCATCTTCGGCGTAGGGGTGGTGGCGGACGTCGCGGTCCACCGGATCCGAGGTGACCGCTCGGCGAGGCGTGCGCTCGCCCGGCGCGAGGTACGTGTAATCGTGGTGTTTCAGCAAGAGAACGCAGGCGTCGTGCAGGTTGCCCGCCCAGTACTGGGCCTGTCCGTTCGGGCCCATGATCCGGTCGTAGCCGCCAATCTCGGAGTTGTCGTCGGCCGACACGGTGCCCGAGTAGTCCAGGGCCTTCTTGCCCGTCAGCACCATGGCGCCCCGCGGCGTCATGATGAGAATGCCTCGGGTATGCATCAGCATGGTGGCCTCGGCGTTCCAATAAGGCTGCGCCCCGACGTTGATGCCGTCCACTACCAGGTTGATCTCGCCGCCGGCCTGGGTGAACCGTACGATGCGAGCCAGCACCCGCGAGATCCAGTCCATGTTTTCGACGCCGCTGTCCATGGCGATGCGCGCCCCCGCGGACACCGCGAACCAGTCGAGGGGGGCCTGCAGCTCGTGGGCCAGGTCGAGCGCAGCGATAATCCGAGAGCACTCGGGCTCAGCCACAGCGCCCATGGCCCGACTCGGATCGCCCAGCACGATGACCCGCCGCATGCCCTCCGGATAGCGGGTGGTAAAGTTGCGAACCACCCCCACCACCAGATTGGCGACGTTGCGACCGGGCGGCCGGGACACCGGTTCGAGCCGGCCCTCGACGAGGTCGTGTTCCGCGAAGTCGCCCGCCTGCACCATATCCTGTCCAGCGTGCGTCAGCAACCGCACCACCTCGTATGGCGAGATGGCGCCGCGCTGCCGCAGCCGCACGACCTTGAGGGCATAGTCGTCCAGGGCCTCGAGGGGTTGGTCGGAGGCTGGGGTCACCTCCACCGATGGTCCCGTCTCTTCGGAGTTCATGACGAGGACGTCCCACGGCTGGCAGCGCAAGCAGATGACCGCTTGCAGACCCGCCACGGGGGCCAGCCGGCGGGCCAGGTGGCGAATCTGGTGGGGGGTCAGCCCCATGTCCGGCCACACATACAGGAGAATCCAGTTGAGCCAGTCCTTGCGGTCGGTCCCTCGCCGCGCCCGCACCTTGCGGATGGCCGTGAGGACGTGGCGGAGGATCCAGTCCAGCTCCGGGATCGACACGTGCTCTTCCGAGTCTCTTGCGGGCGTGGCGGTAAACAGCTCGGCCACGGCGACCAGCCGAACGTCTCTGGCATTCGATCGCGCCTCGGCCCGACAGAGGTAGACGTCCTCGTCGCAGGGCACCCATTCTCGGGTGAAGGCTTCCAGACGGGTGGCGAGGCCCATGCGTTCAACGGCGGCCGGGTGCACGCCGCGAAACGTGACTTGCTCCCGCAGCTCGCCATCTTCATGGAGGAACGTGAGATGGTGGACGTCGATGGTGCGAAATCGTCCCGTGGCCACGGCCGCCAATCGCTTGAGCCCGGGCCATGCCAGGCCCTGGACAAACCGGACCAGGACGTTGGCGACCTCCGCCACCGTCCCGGGCGCCGCTGCACAATACAGATAAAGCTCCAGGGACGTCGGCGCGGGCCGAGATCGCAGGGCTTGCTGGAGTTCGCCCAGCCTGGACCACTCGGCCGCCACCGCCGCCACCTGGCCCCCCGACCCCGTGGTGATAGCGACCGGGATCTCGTCCCACCATTCGATATGGACGGTCGAGGTGCGATGGTAACTCTGCACCAGCAGCTCCAACAGATCCGGCCCTCGCAGCGTGTCGGGCGACAGCAGGCGCACCAAGGGGTCCGGGGCGGACAGCAACTGTTGGCGGGTGCGGGCCCTGGCGGCCGCGTCGGTGGCTTGCTCCATCGATGCCAGCATGCGCTCCAGCCGCCCGTGACGAGCATGGCGCGCCAGCTCCAGGCGGGCGCCCTCGAAGAGTTGGAAGGACAGCTCCCGCACCAGGTAGGCAATGGTCTGGAACTGGCCCTGGGTGCCCTCCAGCAGACGTTCCATCGAGACACGCAAGGCAGCCACCCCGGCCGGGTCCTGCATCTTCAGGCCTTGGGAGGCCCACCGCTGCAGAATGCCCTGCACCAGCGGCAGTTGGCTGTCGGCCCGCACGTGAGACTGGAAGAGACGGTACAAGGCCTCTTCCAGCCGATCGGTGCGATCCAGGCCATGCAGGCCGTAGTGGCGCAGCAGGGACACCAGATGGAGGTGGATGCCGGTCGGCAGGCTGGCCCCATGCCCGTCGAGATGGCGCAGATAAGCGTAGAAATGCTCCTGCACCGAGGGGCCGGGGCCCTCCTCCGGAGCGCGGCGACGAAAGAGGAAGGCGATGGCCGCGAAGATTTCCAGGGCCTGGGCCTCCTGCGCTTGTACCGCCGCATCCAACGGCTGGGCCAGCC
>DASYBA010000994.1:0-21082 GCA_036501005.1 Candidatus Xenobia bacterium
CTTCCAGGGCCACGAGGCGATCCTTGAGGGGTTGGAAGCCTGCCAGGCAGCTTCGAACGATGTCCGCGTGGTTGAAATGGCGCAGGCGAAGGTACAAGGTATCGATCACGCCGCCCTCGCCTATGCCCGATACAAAGAAGCGGCGAAAGGGTCCCTCGGTCGCGATGGTATCGTCCATCCAATAGGCGTTGAGCGGCAGGTCGGCAAACGACTTCTCGACACCCAGGCCCAGGGCCAGCACGACGGCATCGAACTCTCCGTGATCACCGACCCTCCAGCGCGCGCCCTGCGGCTCGAGCCGCGTAGCCTTGGCGTCGCATGTTGTCACCACTCCGCAGCGCTCAAACTGCTGCAGGATGTGGGCCGCCATGTCGGCGGCGAGGCCCGCGGTCCAGTCCAGCAACGGCAGACCGGCCAGAGGATTGTCGGACCCCGGGCGGGGCCATTCGTGGAGGTGCGGGTGGACCCAGCGGGTGCGATTCTGCCGCTGGCCTTGCAAGAGGCATGGCCCCTTCTCGAAAAGGTGGGTTCGATAGCCGCGCTTCGCCAGACCGGCCGCCGCAGTGAGCCCGGCAAAGCCGCCGCCCAGAACCGCTACCTGGGCATCGGGTGGCAGGTCGAACGCCCAGGCCAGATTGAGCGCTCGGACCTGCTGCAGGTAGATGGAGACGTTCCGCTCCCAGCACCCCAGGACGTACAGGCCAGGGTAGCCGGGCACGGTTCGGTGGTCAGGGGTGTTCACAGTCGAGGCCTCAGGTTCGGGTCGCCGCCGATGGGCTCCTACGGCCAGAGTTTTTATGGCATAATGGGACCATGACACTCCGTCGCAACCCCTTCTATGCCCGCAGCATTTGCGCCAGCGCCCAGCGCCGCCAGCCAGGCCCTGGGCGGCTGCTCGGAGCGGGCGTCCTGTTCGTCGGGGTGGTCTGGCTGGTGATGGGCATGGCCTTGCACGGGGCCGGGGAACCGGTCGGCGTCGTGGAGACCCTGGGGCCAACTTGGTTTATCGCCGCGCTGGTCTTGGCGGCACGGCTGATCTTGAGCGGGGTCGTCCGAGGGCACAACGTCGTCGCAGAGGAGCACCAGGGGCGACGTTTTGAGGTGCTGGAGTGCGCGCCTTTGACCCCCGCCGACTACGTCGACGGTTTCCTGGCCTCTGCCTTGCGCCCGACGCTGGTTGAAGGCCTGTGCTGGGGAGTCTTGCTCCTCGGGGTCGCCAGCCTTCTCCCAGAACTGCTCCCCTATGCGTTTGCGCTGGTCCCATATATCCTCGGGGCCAGTCTGCTGGCGACGGTCGTCGGGCTCTGGATGGCGGGGCGGGAGATGGGGGCCCGACTGGTGGTGGCCCTGTTTTTGCTTGGGGCTTTGGGGGTCGGGACGCTGATGGTCGGCTGGTTCTATCCAGGTGCTGAGGTCATGTTCGCCGCCAATCCGATGATTTTCTGGGAGGCTGTGAATGAGCACGGTTATTCTCTCGGCTGGGAGGCCATGCTGGGGATCGGAGCATTCGGTGAATTCGCTCTCTGCGCCCTGGCCTTGACTGGTTTCATGCGTCGGGCCTGGACGCCTTGGGTGGAACCCCCGGTGCAGAGTGCGACCTGTGCACCCGCCCCAGTGTCCCACCAGGTCGTGAGATATGCCAAGGCGGAGTGGTGTCGGAATCCGTACCTGTCGGTGGCAGTGGTTCGATATCGCCGCGGGTCCGTCGCCATCGGTTCCGTTGCGGTGGCCGCCCTGCTGGGCCACACGTGGTCGTCTTGCACCAGTACCGATCTGGGCTCCCAGGCCGCGGCGGGGCTCATTGCCATGCTGTTGATCGGTCTGGGCGGCTTCTGCTCCGCCAACAACCTGGTGGCTCGGGAGCGGGAGCCTCGGCGGCTGGACCTGCTCCTGGCCACGGGCCTCTCCATCCCCGCCCTCATGTACGGCCAATGGCTGGCCTCCCTGGTCCCGCTGACACTCCCAGCCCTCGTGTTCGCCCTGTTCAGCGGTTCCATCATCCCCGCCCTGGCGGCCATCCTGGGCCTGGCCGCAGGATCCGCCGTCGGCATGCTGATCTCCTATCGCATCCGCTTCGCCCCCTGGGTGTGGCTGCTCCTGGGTGTCCTGGGGCTCTGCCTGTTGTACCGTGTGGCCTGTTTCTTCATTCCAACCATGCGCTGTACGACGGAAAGACCCGTCCTTACAACTCCTGTGTCGTCGACGGCAGCAGAGATACCTTGATTCCAACGGAGGACGGCCGACAACGCCTTTGCCGGGCGGCTTGCGGGCGTTGCTCGAAGTGGTCGTGGTGGGTGGCTTCGTGGCTTGATACAAGAGATTCAGATTTTCCAACGAACGGCCTCCACGCGCCGATGCAGTCACGGTGGACCTGCGGTCCACACGTTCACCGCAGCACTCGCAACGCGGGAGCCTCCACGGGCGGTCCGTGGCCTCTGACGTCCAACTGGTGGACGTCACGGGGACGGGCCACGAAGCTTCCTGCCCCACGTCCAATACGTGGACGGAAGTGGCCTGACGTTCAGCAAGTGGACGGTAGGGGAGTGGCTGGCTGACGTCCACTAACGATCTCGTGCCCGGCCAACGGTCCACGGCTGGATATCGGTTGGGCAGCACAAATATCGGACACCAGCTCTGTAAAATGGTGCGCCACTGAAGCTTTCCGCGATGTCGAGGACCTGAACGCATCGATTGCCTGCACATTCGAAGCCATCCCCAGCGTCAGCCGCCGCGGCCGGTTCAGCGACTATGGAGAAACCTTCCAACCTGGCTATCCGCTTGGCTGCAATAGCCCGATGGTCGCCTTATCTACGGCCGAGCGACATATAATGTTGCGGGCGAACGGTTGCGATTCGCTGACGAAACATCACCCGGCGAAAATACCCTCCAGAATCGATCGATAGACGCCCGGTCCGCCGCGTTTGAAACCGCCGCGGCGGGTCGCCCGAGACTCCAGGGACGCCGTGCAATCGATAATGGCCAAGGCAGAGTGCAGAATGCACGCACGCCATCAAATATCAGTCCACTGCCGCCAGGTGGATAGCGAAGCATCCGGTAGCTGGCGCAGCAGGTCGAGACCATCGCCCCCCGTCGAGCATCGGTGCGTCGGTGGAGGGAACGAGGGGCTGCCGCACCGATTCGCAACACCTCTGTCCACTTCAACCGGGTCGACCTGGGAACCGCCACCCCCTGTCAAAACCTGCCCTGACGCTCCTGTGGGGGCCTCAAGTCGCTTGATCCATCATCGGATCCACCAGTCGTCGACGGTGGAACACCAGGCTGCGGACAACGCCTCCTGCGTGCCGCTTGCCAGGCGGGACGTTGTTGGAAGTCGTCGTGGTGGGTGGCTTCGTGGCACGATCGACACAAGAGGCGCAAGTTTTCGAGCGAGTGGTCTCCACCCTCCGATACAGGAACGATATGATGCACCTGCAGCCCGCACCGTTCACCACAGCACTCGCAGCGTCCCTGCGCCCGCCGATAGACGGCTTTCAATATAGGGAGAGGTATGCGTCGATTGACCTTCTCGGAGGCGCTGCGGGGCTCCGCTGGTCTATCAGAATCGGCTTCAGCAAATTCGACCGCAGCCACGCCGCAGCTCGACGTGGCCACCAGATGCCCAACGTGGTGAGCGCGGCTCGGCGACGGAGAGCAGTTCCCGGGGGAATCCAGCGGATCGGTGATCTGGCATCCGCACGAGTGCGGCTCAATCTCGACTGGGGGGCAGGCCGCACCGGTGGTGGCCGGAAAGACTTCTTCAGGTTGCTTGGCCTCGGCCGCCCGGACTTCAAACCCTGCGAAGCCACTCACATCCTTACGTAGGGTTCCCTCGGCCTCCCGCGCCGCGCCCGATTCTCCCAGAAAGGCATCCTGGGCCGGTGCGTGGCCGGCCGGGGTGGCAACGTGCCTGTCCGCAGGTGACCCAGCCGATCTGGCCGACCCGGCCGGGTGACGGCGAGGCCTCAATTTTTCCAGCAGCAACTGGGGGCCGGCTGGTGGTGCGGGCGGCCTTTGCTGGACCATCTGTCGGACCTGGTCGGACACCGGTAGAGGGCCCCGCTCGGTGTCATACCAATAACCATCATTCGACTGGTGTACGATCACCTGGTAGCGGACCTTCGTAGGTGCAGCGCCACACCCCAGGATATGGCGACACATCTCGATGACCGCCCTCTCCCTCGAGACCCGCTTGCCTCGGATGGCAGAGATCTTCGATACGGCCTGCTCAAGGATCGCGTAGTCGTCTGGCGAGAGGTACAACGGCACTTTCAATCGGCGCTTCTTTCCAAGGCCAGACGGAAGAGGCGGAGCACCGACTGGGTCCCGCACATCGGCAGCAAAGTTCTCGACACGACAGGGGGGCTCCGGCGCAGGGGAAGCATCCGCTACGCCCTCCGTGGGTAGGGCGGTGACCAACGGCGCACTCACCGGGGCGGTGACCAACGGCGCACTCACCGGTATGGCTGCAGACTCACGCGGGATAGGCCCTTCGCGGGGGCGCGACCCTCCTCCCAAACCCTCTTCCCGGCGATCATCCAGACTCAGTCCAGCCTGGACCGCAGGAGAACCACCATTAATCGATTGTCTCTCGTCAGCCATTCCAGTGCGCCAGGCTCGTGGCGATAAGACGAGCGTATTCTGGATCTCCTCAGCGGTGTGCGCCAACCCCCAAGCCGTCAACTCCTCGTCGTTGGAGGGCGTGACATGACGACTGAGTTCCCGCACGCGAGCCCAGTTCAACCGTGCACTGCGAAAGGCTTCGCACATCACAGGGGATCCCTGCAGCACCCTGGCGACCCGCAGCAGCTCACGAACCTTCTGTCGGGGCAGGTCCAGCTTCGCTGCAGCGTAGGCCTCCACCGACGAGTGACCCAGGGACACGTATCCCCGGCAATTGTCCAGCGCCAGCAGGCACATGGCCAGGCGAAACTGCCCCTCCGTATGAAGACGTCTTATCGAAATAGCCTCGCCATGCAATGCCTCGGGCAACCAGCCCCGGTAATGCCCGACTCCAACAGTAGCCTCCATACCCCACCTCCAAATCGATACACTTATCGTATCCAGAAACTCCACCCGTGTCAAGCTCCGTTGGAAAGTTTTCAGTCATATCGATCGCGCATCTTAATCAGTGACACACACCCAGCAACTGAAAGTGGCCGTCTGCAGATATGTTTCGCCCCAGCAGCGAACAGTTCGCTGTGGGACGCGAACAATTTGTCGTGGTTTCACTCCTATAGCGAACTTTCGAGGGGCGTCAGCTTGTCGTGGATGCCCTGCACATACGCCTGCCACGACCGACAAATGTGTCGCAGCGTCTGGTGAAGCTGCAGGGAGCGCCAGCTTCGCCGCCACCTCTGGGTTGATCGCACCGGCACGCTTTCACACCTCATGTCGCTGGTACGCGTCGCATTCCCAAAAAGACGCCGCCGCCGGGAGAGGACACAGAGGCCTGAGCTTGGGGTTCGGCGTGACAGCAAACAGCAGTCAGGCCGCTGTCGCCCGCAGTGCAACCTGGACGTCGGCGCCCGGCACACAACCCCCACAGCCTGTTTGGAACCGCCGCCAGCGCATGCTGGCTCAGGCGGCCCCTCCGCCCGCCTGTCGATCCGGCCCTCGCAAGATTGGAGCCCCATCCAACTGCGTTGGCAGGTTCGACACCGGCATCCGCTGGCTATCGGGATCTCCTACCGGCGGCAATGGCAGTTGATCCGGCACCGCATATGCCGGCGGTCGCCCTGTCCGCATAACGGTGGATGGGGTCAAACCCCTGGGTAGTGGCAGGACACCACGCCAGGTCGGCGGGGCGCCGGCAGTTCCCTCGGGAACTGCTGCCATTTCTCCCGGGCCTGCGGGCAGGCTGCTCACGTTGTCGATGGAACTCAAGAGACAGGTGCCCGAGGCTCCAACAGACACAGGAGGCCAACCATGCCAATCGTTCAAATCCATCTCATTGAAGGACGGGAGGACAAGATTGCCGAGCTGATCGCCCGCACGACGGACGCCATCTCGTCAGTCCTCGACCTCCCCGCCGACCGGGTTCGGGTCATCGTGACCGAAATGCCCAAGACCCACTATGGCATCGGCGGCAAGACCGCCAAGGAACTGGGCAAGTAGCGGTGCCTCGTTACCGAGAGCTACCTGAGGAATTCCTGGACTCTTGTGGAGCGCTCGGACATGACCCTGGAATCACTCGCCCGCCTCGCCCAGGATTCAGGGCCATGATCAGACCATGAGACGGCGAAGACCCTCCAAGAGAAAACCGACGACGACCGTGCCTGCTATCGAACTGTCCGAGTTCGATGCGGCGTGGGCTGAGTTCTTCAAGGCTCCCGACCAGCGAGACTGGGAGCTGATCGACCGCTGGTGCCAGACCCAGTGGGGCGGCCCCCCATTCGTGGCCGAGTCAGAGCCCGACGACGACAGTCTCGACGAGATTCCATTCTAGCATGAAGACTCGGGAGGCTGGTCAGGGCCCCCCCTCTTGAGTGCGTCGACCAGTGTCCGCAGACGGGACAGTGGAATCAGATGCTGCTTGTTCGGGTCACCCGCCAGCGGTTGGATGTCGGACCGCCGGTTTTCCTCGGTAGGTCCGGGGGAAACGTCCGATGCGTAGACGACGATGTCAAGCTTGCCGCCGTGAGGCTGGCTCGTAAACCACATCTCGTTCAAGCTAAAAGTCTGTCCAGCGATCCGGCCCGCCACGGCTGCGGGGTCCCTCGGTCGGAAGGCGACCACTGTCCAGGACCTCGTGGCGGGTGCGGCAGCGACCAATTGGCGGACGGCCGCAAACCGGTTTTTCATGCCGTCCGCACTGACCACGAAGATACGTCGCCCGCCGCGCACAGGTCCGAATTCAAAGGTCAGCCCTGGATATACAGGCTGAAGGTGTCGATAGACGTCTGCAGAGTCGCCTGCTCGTCTCGAACGTCATGCCAGAGCCGGTCTGAGTTCGCCTGCAACCACGTCCAGAAGTTCTCCTATACCCGCCTGTGCCAGGCACAACCATGCCGCCTGGCCGATACACCACGCAGCTCGCATCATCCCGTCGGGGCCGTCTCCAGTCGGACCTCGGCGCCCTGATCCGCCGCCCGATACAGCGACTCGATAGCCGTCATCAACGCCCGCCCCTCCCCGACACTGCCCCGTGGCGTCTCGCCGCGCACGACGCAGTCGATGAAGTGGCGGGCCAGGGCCGCGTTCTCGTCCACCGCCGTCAGTTGCGGTGTCACGTCCACCGGGACCCCCTCCAGCACTCGATAGAGCCGCAGCGGCCACATCTCGATACCGCCTTGGTCGCCGTAGATGGCGACCTGGCGCGTATCGCCCGCCCCGTGGGCCAGCCAGGAGGCTTCCAGGCTGATGGCCACCCCCGTCGAGAGGTGGAGGAGGGCGCAGGCGGTGTCTTCCGCGTCCATGGCGGAGGGTACTGACGGGCTTTCCTCACGGCGCCCGAGCAGACGTCCGAGCCGCTCCCACGGACGGGTCGGCACCGGCGCCTCGTCCTGCGGGATGACCACCGAAGGCCCCGTCCCGTGCTGGAACGCGCTGGCACTCACCCGTTCCACCGCAGGGTACTCCAAAAACCAGAGGACCAGGTCCAGGAGAGGCAGCCCCAGGTGCAGCAAGGCGCCCCCACCCGCATGCCGACGACTCGTGTACCACCCGTTGGGTCGCGCCTGCCGTCGCAGGGTGCTGGCTCGCGCCCACCGCACCGCTCCCAGGTGCCCTTTCTGCACGAACGTCCGGGCCAGCAGGCTATCCGCCTCGAACCGGTGTGGCAGCCGCTGCAGGAAAACACGTCCCGCCTCGTCCACGGCTCGCTCCACCGCGCGGGCCTCCGAGCTCGAGATGCCGACGGGCCGCTCGCACAACACGTGCTTCCCATGCCGCAGCGCCTGCACCGATATTTCCGCGTGCAGGTGGTTGGGCACGGCCACCACCACAGCATCCAGCTCGGCGATGGCCAGCAGGTGGCGATAGTCGGTGTGCATCTCCGGAATGCCGTACTGGCGAATGCACGGCCGCACCTCCGCCTCCGTCAGCCCGCAGATGGCCACCAGCTCGACCTCGGGCATGGCCGCAAAACGGGGCAGGTGCACCTGTTGAACCGTCGTACCTGCCCCAATCACGCCGAGCCTGACCCGTCCTGCCACCCCCAGGGGTTCCAGGAAGGCCGGGCGGCTCCCTCTGGAGGCACGCAATGACCAAAGCTCCGGTGCAGACCTCAGCCGCCCCCGCCGCCATCGGCCCCTACTCGCAGGGCATGCGGGCCGATCCATTCCTCTTCACGGCCGGCCAGATCGGACTCCGAGACGGCCAACTGGTCGACGGGGTCGAGGCCCAGACCCGCCAGGTTCTCTCCAATCTCCGCGCGGTGCTCGAGGCCGGCGGCTCCAGCCTGGGCGCGGTCGTCAAGACCACCATCTTCCTCATCGACATGGCCGACTTCGACACCGTCAACCGGGTCTACGCGGAGCACTTCTCCGGGGACTATCCCGCCCGCTCCACCGTCGCCGTCGCCGCCCTGCCGAAGGGCGCCCGGGTTGAGATAGAAGCCATCGCCATCACGGGCGGCTGATCACGAAGGAATCGCCAAAACGTTGCTGGAAGCAACGCGCCCCCATTCCGGGGGCTCCGCCGCCAAGCTCTTCGCTGGACGTGCGAAGCACGGCGCGAAGCGCCGTGTCCCTATCGATACATGTTGAGGTGAAATTTTCATGGCCAAAGGCTCCGCAAAGAAGCCCGGAGAGCCGAAGTGCCGCGGCTGCAGCGGACTTCTGGAAGGCAAAGGCGTGCACATCGGCGGTGCCAAATGGCATCGTGAGTGTGCCGAGAAGGCCGGCAAGAAGATTGCCGCCGAGCATCAACAAGCCCCAGCCTAACGTCCAATCCTAGCGTCTGATCCACATCCGGTTCCCCAGGTCCTGTTGAACGCGCCCTTTTGTAAGAGCATGGTATCGAGAGGAGAGTTCCGGTGAAGAAATACGCCACATCTGAGATTCGCAACGTTGGTCTGTACGGTCACGGGGGCACCGGCAAGACGTCCCTGTGCGAGGCCATGCTGTATACCACCGGCGCCACCGAGCGCCTGGGCCGGGTCGACGACGGCAACACCGTCTCCGACTACGACCCCGACGAGGTCAAGCGCAAGATCTCCTTGTACGCCTCCGTCGCTCCCTGCGAGTGGAAGAATCACAAGATCAACGTCATCGACACCCCGGGCTTCCTCGACTTCATGGGCGACGTGGTCGGCAGCATGGCGGTGGTCGAAGCCGCCGTGCTGACGGTGGCCGCGCCGGCCGGCGTCGAGGTGGGCATGGAACGGGCCTGGGAGCTGGCTGAGAGCCGCTCTCTGCCCCGCCTCATCATCATCAACAAGATGGACAAGGAGAATGCCGACTTCGCCAAGTGTGTCGCCGGCATCCGAGACAAGCTCAGCGCTACTGCGGTGCCGGTCCAGCTCCCCATCGGGGCGGCCGACCACTTCAAAGGCATCGTCGACCTGGTCGACATGGTGGCCTACACCTTCGATGCCAAGGGTCAGGCCGTCAAGGCCGACGTTCCCAAGGACATGGAGGCCGACGTCAAGGAAGCCCGCGCCAGACTGGTGGAGCAGGCCGCGGAGGGCGACGACGAACTCACCATGAAGTACCTGGAAGAGGAGAATCTCGCCCAGGAAGAGGTCGTGCGGGGCCTGCAGCTAGGCGTGGCGCAGGGCCGCATCTTCCCCATCCTGGCCGGCGCCGCGTTCAAGAACATCGGCGCATCGCTGCTCATGGATGCCATCGCCCGGTACGTGCCGTCTCCCGACAAGCGGGGCAAGGTCTCTGGGACGAATCCCAAGACGGGCCAGACCGAGACTCGAGACGTGTCGGCCACTGGGCATTTTGCGGGGCTGGTCTGGAAGACCACGGCCGACCCGTACGTCGGCAAGCTCAACCTGGTGCGGGTCTGGACCGGCACCTTCAAGCCTGATATGACCTACTACAACGCCGCCAAGGAGCGCGACGAGAAGGTCGGCCCCATCTTCTCCATGCGGGGCAAGCACCAGGAGAACGTCACCGAGGCGCCGGCCGGCGACCTGGTCACGGTGGCAAAGCTGGCCGACACCACGACGGGCGACACCCTGTGCGACAAAGATCATCCCTTCGTCCTGCCCAAGCCGGCGTTTCCCGAGCCCGTCATCAACATGGCCGTCTTTCCCAAGAGCAAGGGCGACGAAGACAAGCTGTCGGCCGGATTGCACCGGCTGACCGACGAGGACCCGACCTTTCACACCCGCCGGGATACCGAGACTCGTGAGACCATCATTTCCGGGCTGGGCGAGCTGCACCTGGAGGTCAGCACCGAGCGTCTCAAGCGCAAGTTCGGCGTGGATGTCTCGCTGGACGTCCCCAAAGTGCCCTACAAGGAGACCATCCGCGGCACCATCAAAATCGAAGGCAAGCACAAGAAACAGACCGGCGGCCACGGCCAGTTCGGGCACGTGTGGCTCGAGCTGGAGCCGCTCGAACGAGGCAAGATGTTCGAATTCGTCGACCACATCGTCGGCGGCGTGGTGCCCCGCAACTTCATCCCGTCGGTGGAAAAGGGCGTCCGCAGCCAAATGGAAGAAGGCGTTCTGGCGGGCTTCCCGGTGGTCGACATCAAGGTCACCCTGTATGATGGATCGTACCACTCGGTCGACTCCTCGGACATGGCCTTCCAACTGGCGGGCCGCCTGGCCATGAAGGAAGGGGCCAGGAAAGCCCAGCCGGTTCTCCTGGAGCCCATCATGCACGTGGAGGTCATGGTGCCCGACCATTTCATGGGGGACGTGATCGGGGGCCTGAATTCAAAGCGGGGCCGTATCAGCGGCATGGAGCCGCAGGCGAGGGGCATGCAACTGGTCAAGGGGCTGGTGCCGCTGGCGGAGATGCTGCGCTACTCGATCGACCTGCGGTCCATCACGCAGGGCCGGGGCACGTTCCACATGACCTTCTCGCACTATGAGGAAGTGCCCCCCCAGATCACCGACCACATCGTCGCCAGCGCTAAATCGGAGTAGGTTTCCGGGAGCCATTTCCATCTGTTCGCCCGCTTTTTTTTCCGGCCAGCGGGAAAACTGCTCATTGAATCGAATTCCACCGAGATCTGCAGATACACCATGGGCGAGCGTCGCTCGAGGGCAACGCCCCACCCTAGCTGCGGCGGCATTCAAGTGAGCTGCCGGCGGATGAAAATTCAGCTTTCTAAAGCACAGGAGGTTCAAGGGGATGAAGCAAGCCAAAGGCTGGACGCTGCCGCTACTGGGGGGAGCCCTGTTGTCGCTCATGGCTGTGAGCGGGTGCGGCAACGGGAGCAACGCGAGCAGCCCGTTCATCGGATTTACCACCAACGGGGGCACCGGCGGCAACGGAGGGAGCAGCACGACCGGCACCACCGGCGTCGCGCCGCCCTACCTGGAGGTCGTCAACCTGGCCTCGGTGGCAGAATTCTCCATCAACGGCACGACGGGCGCCCTCACTCCTCTCAATTTCAATAGCTCCGGTACGAACGGCGTTGGAAACACCTTCCAACTGTCGGGCAGTGGCGGACCCATCACCACACTCCTGGGTGCTGGCAACCCGATCACCGGCAACGCCAACGCGGCGCTGCTCGTCGGAACTTCGACGGGCGTCCAGATCTTGCTCGTCGACGAAGCGAGCGGGTTGATCAACCAGGTCGTCGACGACACGACCGCCCAGCCTCTCACCGTACAGACCGGTGCCTCTCCCGTGGCCCTGACCCTCGGCTCGCTGCAAGATGGGACCCCCGTCATGTATGCGCTATTGTCCAACAGCACGATTCAGGCGTTCACGATCGGTATTCTGAATACGACGGATGGGGTGAACTTCTCTACGACCATTACACCCCTGAACATCAACGGGAACACCAACTCCGTCAACACGGGCATCACCAGCCCCATCCAGATGCAAAACACCTTCAATCTGACCTCACCGCCGGTCATCTACGTGCTCAATCAAGGGGGGGGCACGGGTAGCGTAGCGGCGTTCCAGATCTCCAATGGTACGGCGTCTGGTACGACCGACGGCGAACTGCTTCCGGTGCCGATGACGGGGTCAGCCAACACCATCACGGGCAACGGTATCGATGTTCCAACCAGCTTCAACCTGTTTGAATCGCCAGTGCTCGGGGTCGTCGTGACCAGCCAGAACAACACGGTTTCGACCTTCAATCTCACCACCACGGGCACCAACACCGGGGCTTTGACTGCGTCCGGCAATGGCATAGGCCAGAACGTCACGACCCCAAGCTCGATTGTGACCATCGGCAATGCCCTCTTCATCACCAGCGAACAGGGCGGCACCGGCAGCGTTGAAAGCTTCGGACTCGAGGCAACCGGTACCAGCGACAACCCGCTCACGCTGGTCGCCGGCGGAACCGGTGGGAACAACCTGGTATCGACCAACGTCAACCAACCCGTGTCGAGCATCCTCTTTCCCAACGGGCTGTCCAACTTCTTGTTTGAAGCCAACGCGGGCGGAGGAACGGGAAGCATAGGAACATTCAGCATCGACGCCAGCACTCTGGCGCTCACCGCCGTTGGTACTGATGAGACCGCGGGGATCACCTCACCCGCCGTCAACCCGCAAAACATGCTCATCCTGCCCGGAGGCAACACGTTTATCACCACCCGGGGGACGGCCCAGCAGCGGGCTCCTGAAGGGGTAAAGCCCTAGACGGTTCCGGCAGGATTGCCAGGCCTGGCTGTCAGAGAGACAGCCAGGCTTTTTTATTCTGCGGGCCAGCGAGCGACTACCCTCGGATCGCCACGAATCTTCGATAGAGGAAGTTGTCCAGGCGGAACGAGGGGATGCCTGGGGTGCGCAGCGTGATGTCGTAACGGCCCGGTCCCCAGGGCTTCAGATCATGGTACCATAACGTCCACGTCTGGTGGGTCGGGGACGGCGGCGTGTAGACGTCGACCGGTACCCACTTGCCGTCCGTCCCCTGGTGTCGCATATCGGTCGAACGGTCGATACGGATTTCCAACTTGGGAGCCGGATGGGGGCCTCCCCAGAGCAGGCCGACGATGCGATACGACTTTTCCTTGCTGCTCTGCCATTGCTCGACGCGTATCGGCATGGCGGTGGCATTCATGTGGCCCGGATGCCAATCGGAGGCCTTGAACGGAGGCGGGTTCGGTTGCTGGGTTCGACCCGCATATTCTTGCATTTGTTCGGTCGGTGCTTCGTCTGAGCCCACCAGGCGGATCTCCTTGACCCACTTGATGTTGCAGCAGCCGTACCAGTTGGGTATGAAGAGCCGGACGGGGGCGCCGTGGTCTCGAAGCAGCGGCTTGCCCCCCATGTGGGTCGCCAGATAGCCATTCAGGGTCTTGGGAAAAACCCAACTGACGGGCCGATCGGCAGAGTACCGCCCCCACCCCTCGACCACAACCTGGGTCGCCTTCTTGTCGGGCCCGATCCAACTCAGGACCTCCTGCAACGGAACGCCTTTCCAACTGGTGGAGCTGATCAGCGAGTAGCCCCCGCCCTGGTTGCCGGAGCATTCCAGGAGGTGCTCCCCGATGGGCTTGCTGGCGGCCAGGATGCGACTCATGGAAATGGCGACGGGCTTCTTGACCAGTCCCGTGCCGTGGATGGTCCAGTGAGCCGGCCCCGGAATCCACTCCGATGCCCGGCTTCGCACGTAGAACTCGGGCGCTGAAACCGACAGATGATCGGGGGTGATCTTGGAGAGGTCGGTGAACACGCGCCCGTTGACGCCCTCGCCCACGGGCGTGTTCAGGGGCCAATCCCCTTCATCACCGAAGCGGAGGTTGCCGACGAAGCGGGCCCCCGGGAACGGCGTCTTCGACCCGAGGGTGCCCGTCGGTCCGTTCGCCGCCCATACCGCCGAGGAGGTCGGGTACAGCCAGGAGCCACCCGCCAGCCAAATGCCGCCCGCGCCGACCAGGAAGTCCCGCCGGTGCATGTCAGGAAACGCTGGCGGGAGCTGCCGTGGCGGTCGGCATGACGAAAACCATCTTGTCGACCGGTTCGCCGTTGAGATTCTGGGTCGCGTAGCGCATGCACTTCGCACATGCCTCGCTGCCGGACACGATGCCGCGGAACTTGCGGAACAGCTCGGACTCGGCCCAGATCGCGCGCAGGCTCTTCTGTCGGATGTTGCCGCCCGGGAACTGGTGACTGGTGAAGGCGCAGGGCGCCACGCTGCCGTTGGCACTGATGAAACAGTAAAGGTTGGCGCCCAGGCAACTGAAGCCGAGAAAGGTCGCCTTGCGCTGCGACTTCAAGGGAAAATGCGCCATCTCCATCTTGATGTTGGCGTTATCGACGATTTTGCAGAGGTTCTTGTAGGCCTCGGCGCCCTCTTCCTTGGTGAGCCACAACTGGCGAGCGTCGGAGGCAAAACCCACCGGCTTGATGAAGTCGACACTCCAGGTATTGAGGCGGAGCTTCTGGACCATGCGGGCCAGCGTCAGGATCTCCGTCATGTTTGACTTCATCAGGGTGGTATGCAAGGTCATCGGCGTCTTGTCGAAAATCTCCCGCAGCGTCTTGATGCCGCGAATGGCCTTGCGATAGCTCCCCTTCTTGCCACGGTAGTAGTCGTACGACTTTTCTGTGGAACCGTCGAAGCTCACCCGAATGCTCTTCAGACCCAGCTCGGCGATCTTCTTGGCTACCACCCGGCTGACCGACGTCGCAGTGGTGGAAAGCAACACGCTGATGCCCTTCTGCCGGGCATACGAGACGATTTGCAGAAGGTCGTTGCGCAGGAACGGCTCGCCTCCGGCGATGGTCACTTCGCACGTGCCGATTTCGGCCATCTCGTCGAAAAGTTTTTGGATTTCCTCCAGCGACAGCTCGTTGGGAAGCGGGTCTCGGCTATCTTGCGAGCAGTGGCGACAGCGCAAGGCGCATTCGTTCGTCACCGTCAGATGCACGCGCAGGGGCGCCGACAAGATGTTGGGCACGGGCCGCGGCGTGACGAACTCGCCGGCAAACCTCCCATCTTCGGTCATCAGTTCGATGGATCGGCATAACTCCACGAAGGTGTCAAACGACTGCTTGTTGAGCCGTGACTCCATGGTGGTGTAGATCTCGCTCAGAGGGCGCTTTGTCGACTCTTCGAAGATGATGCTGGCATCTTGATCGAAGGGGATGTATTCGCCTCGTTCCCGATCGTACACCAGGGAACCGAAGGATTCTTTGCGGGCCGCAAACCGCACGGCTGGCTTCAACTCGGAAGATGCCTCCGTAGGATGATCCCAGATACCCGGGGGACCGGATTCTGAGGGCTTCTCGGTCCAACCATGCTGGGCTGTTCGAATGCAGCGCTTATCGGCCAGAAGCAGCAGGCGGTCTGTCGCACTGCCGTCGTAGCCCATTCGTCAAGGGCCCCCATTCTCCTTTGCAGCCCGGGCCCCCACCATGGCGGGTGTGTCCAGCACCTTCTCGATGATGCCCCCGCCCAGCACCTCATCCTCCTGGTAGAAGACCGCGGACTGACCCGGAGCGACCGCACGCTGCGGCGACCGCAACTCGACCTCGAGGCGGCCGTCTGGCTGCAGGTGGATGCGGGCCGGACCTTCCGGGCTGTTGTATCGAATGCGAGCCTCGCACAGCAAACCATCGGGGGGTCTGTCGAAGGCAATCCAGTTGGCATCCTTGACTAGAAAACGACTCCTGTGCAGGTGCTCCTCCTCCCCTACCCAGAGAGTATTGGAGGCGACTTCGATACGAATCACATAGAGGGGCCGGGGCGCCGCGATGCCCAGCCCGCGGCGCTGCCCGATGGTGTGGAACGCAATGCCCCGATGTTCGCCCAGCACCTCTCCCGACACGTGGCGAACCGGTCCGGGCCGCAGCGCATCGGGACGTCGCGTGCTGATGAACTTGAGGTAGTCGCCATCCGGCACGAAGCAGACCTCGTAACTCTCCGCTTTGTCTGCCAGGTGGAGACCCAGGCGGCGGGCGGTCTCCCGCGTCTCGGCCTTGGTCAGACCGGCCAGCGGGAACATGGTGTGGGCCAACTGCTCCTGGGTCAGCACGTACAGCACGTAGGACTGGTCCTTGTGCGGGTCCTGCCCCTTGTAGAGACGCCAGCGACGATTGTGATTGATGCGCGCGTAGTGGCCGGAGGCGACGTGGCTGGCCTCCATGCGGGTGGCGAACTCCCGCAACGCGTCGAACTTGATGAACTGGTTGCAGCGGACGCACGGGTTGGGGGTGCGACCGGACACGTATTCATCGAGAAAGTTGTCGATGACGTTCTCCTGGAAGACGTCTTCGTAGTTGAGCAGGTAGTGGGGAATGCCCAGTTCCGCCGCGACCCGCTGGGCGTCCCGCGCCTCCTGCAGGGTGCAGCAGCCGTGCGCCTTGCGGGTACTCGGGGAAGCGCCGGTGGGGAACGTCCGCATGGTCACCCCGATGCAGTCGTACCCCTGGTCGACGAGCATGGCTGCGACGGCGGATGAATCCACGCCGCCGCTCATGGCCACTACGATGCGCTGTCCGGACATGGCTCCCAGGATACCACACCGTGCCAGGGCTTACAACACGGGGGCTGCTCCTTCAGGGCACGGCCAGGAAGCTGGGGCCCGGTGAGAGCGGACACACTGGCGGCGAGCACCCAGGCCACCGCTCTTGGCCGTCTGGTGGGCTCAGGCCGCCATGCGCAGGCGGCCCGAGCCCACCATGAGGGCGCAGGCCAGGACGACTCTCAGGGGGGGGCACATTCGCGGCGGGCGGCACGCCGGCGGGCCCCAGCGCACCATGATGCGCATGGACTTATGCATCGTTCGCGAGCCTGGCACGAGAGCGACCATGGCGACCATTCGGACGCGTATACCTAGCGGATTGGCAATACCGTGCAAGGGTCATGGTTCACCCGCATGCCCGGGCCCTGTATGATGTAGAAGATTCTGCCGTATGCGTCACCATATCTGGTGACACATCATACCCAAACTGCAACATCATACCAGACCTCGATGCTCGTCGGGCGGACAACCGATACCCGCACTCCCGACCGCCCCCACCGATCGGCTCGGGGCCGGTATGATGTTGCAGTTTCGGTATAAATGTGGCAGCAGTATAAGACTGATACCGCCACATCATATTGGGGAACCCGGGAGAACCGGATCTAGAAGCTTCGGCTGTGGCCCGCTGGAATCACGATGCGGGTATCGTGGCTGGCCACCAGGACTGCGCCCATCTTGCAGGTCACGGTGGCCTGCGAAGACGCCACTTGCAGGATCGCCTGGCAGTTGCCCTGCACCGTAATCACCATGCCCAGACATGTCACGACCAGCCGATCCCCGGTCGTCGTGAGAAGTCTGACGTCTCCGCTGTCCAGTTCGAAGTCGAACTCCCCGCCGTCCCAGTGAGGCTTTCCGATACGAGTCCCAGGGCCCAGCGACAGGGACGACCGATGGATGGGCACCGAGACCTCGGCCCCACCCACCACTCCTGAATCCTCCGCACCCAGGTGCTGCAAGATTTGCTCCTGGTCGGATAGCTGGGCCACCGTGGGGGCCCGACCCGGCGTCGTCGGGGCCGACGCCCGCTCCACGACGTGCGGATGCCAGCTCAGGCCGGCCACGATCAGCCCTAGCGCCACCACCATCCAGGCCACCGGGACCCGGATGCGGGGCGGCGCGGGCACAGGCGGCTGCGGCGCCGGCTTTACGTCGGCCTGGGTGACCGGCTCCGGGGGCATGGAGATGGGCGCGGTGACGACCGCGGCGTCCAGATGGCCGGCTCCCAGCAGGGGCAGCGGCGGTTCATCCCCCGTCATGTCCGTCACGAAAGGCACCAGCCGTTCGAGCGCGTCGGCCGCCGACGGCGGCCTCTGCCTTGGGTCCCGGGCCAGCATGTCAGCCACCAGGCTCGCCACCACCGACGGAACATCCGAGCGGCGCCGCGCCAGGGCGTCCCTGATGAGCTGCGCATCGTCCGATACGGGGGCTCGGGCCGTCAGGAGCCAGAAGGCCAACGCACCGACCGAATACACGTCGGTCGCGGCATTCGATACCGGTGCGGAGCGCTTCTCCGGCGCCACAAAGTGGCCAAAGGGGTGGTTCGGGAATACCGCCAGGGCGGGAAAGACGTTCTCAAACAAACCGATATCGAGCAGCCACAGGCGATCCCCCCGCAGCAGCACGTCGGAAGGCTCCACATGGCCCACTGTCAGCCCATGGCAATGCAGCCCATCGAGCGCCTCCAGGAGCAGCCTCACCCACCATAGGATCCAGGTTGTCGGTATGCGGGGTTCCATATGGATGTACTGAGACAACAGGATGCCAGGCTTATAATCGAACAGCATCCACGTGCCGCCCAGGCCCTCCACCACTTTGCGAAAACGCGGCACGCCCACTATCGAGAGGTCCTTCAGACGCTTTTCCAGCGCCGAGATGCCCTCCAGCAACGCCACCTCGGACCCGCCCGGCGGCAACAGGACAAGTCGACCCACCCGCTCCTCTTTGCCCTCCGACAGGCGAGACACCACCTGCCAGGGGGTCTTCTTCAACAGGGCCAGAACCGGAAATCGCTCAGCAGAAGGCGATAGAATCTTCATTGCACCGGCTGCCAGAGCAGCAGGCGGACCTGGTTGGACGGCGAGAGAAAGCTGTTCTGATCGGTTCCGAAGCTATAGTTGGCGGCCGGACAGGGGCACACCATGGGCGACAAGCGGGCCTGGGCCGCCAGTTGGATGAGCCGCGACTTGATGGCGGGGCGGCTATGGGAGAAGGCCTTGCAGCAAAAGCCGCAGCCCCCAAAAGGGGAGAACATGATGCAGAAGTTGCTGCCCACCTTGCACTTCACGTAGCCTCGGATGACGCAGACCACGTGGCACTTGCCGCACGGACAGCACGGAGTGAAGCCACTGGCCCGCCGGCCCGCGACACAGAACTCCGTGCAGGCAAGCTTCGGACCGGTCACGATGGGCGGCACCGGCACCTGGAGATTGCCGCAACTCGCCTTCCACGCGCCGCCGCAGCTTCCGCCGAAGAGTCCGTTGCTGATCAGCGAAATGCCCGTGCAGCCGGTGCAGTCGTAGAAGCCCAGGGTGGGCGGCCCGCACTTCGCCATCTCCTCCTGCACCAGGATGGTGCTATAGGACGGCACCTGGTACATCTTCACGCAGTCCAGCGTCATCTGTCCGGCGCACGGTGGCGGGCTGGAGAATGGATTGCACGGCGGCCCCGTCGAGTTGGCCACGAACGCGCCGAGCAGCGTCACGTGCGAGGCGTAGAAATTGCCCTGCGTATAGACCAGGCCCTGAAAGTAGGACGCCGCCGTGCAGCTCCCGCCGCACCCGCCGCCGGGGGTCTGGCCGACATAGATGTCCTGGCCGCTGATCAGCGCGACTCGGTTGGTGGCGTTTCCGATAGACGACAGATCGGACGACCCCATGACGGCGATGCCGACGTGCGTACTGGGATTGCCATCGGCGATGATGGCCCCGTATCCGCTCACCCCGCCGGTACAGGTAAAGCTCCCGCCGTGATCGATGGCGATGACCGCGTTCTGCAGCACCAGAGGTCCGCTCACGACCATGTCGCCCGAGCAGTGGTAGAAGCCCTGCGCCAGGGTGCCCCCCGGCATGGACGAGATGGTCTTCAACTTGTCCCACGGACAGCAGACCCAGCACGGCAGGGCCGTTACGCCCGTGATCATGCTTTCAATGTTGAGGTACGGCAGCGCCGGTAGCGGCTGGTTGTTCTCGACGATCTGGCCGGTGATGTTGACGTTGGGTCCGACCGCGACCGTGCCCCCCGAAATCACGTTGCCGAAGATGTTGCTGTTGGCAGCGATGCTGATGCCGGGCTGGGCCAGCGCATTCGATAGGATATCGCCAGGCGCGATGTTGGGCGAGGCGGTCACATTCGGACAGGCCGGGTTGACGACCCCGGCCACGTAGAGCGACGCGGCCGAATTGACCTTGCCGCTACAGGCGATGCAGTCTGGAAAAGGGGGCCAGTACAGCACCACCATGATGGAACGCCGCTCGTCTCCGCAAATGCCGGTTCCAATCAGCCTCACCGTGTGCTTGGCGACCGTCGTATCGGGCGGGGTGAGCGGTTCCTCCACTTGCACCGGATACACGCCGGCCGTGACGGTGGTGTTGCTGAGAATGGCGCTGTTCGACCACGGCATGGGGTTGGCCAGGCCAGGGACGGTCCCCGTCTGATCGAAGGTCACGACGCCGATCGAACCCATGGGGGCATCGGGAAAGGTGCCCGGATGCAAGGCAGGGCCCACCTCGTAGGTCATGGTCCCGCCCGGGGGGACGGTCGTCGGCGACACCCGGATGCTGGCGATGGCCACCCCCAGCGCCGACTCGGCCAGATCCGTGGCGGTGGTGCGGGCCTTGTCGCGGCTCAGCAGGCGGAGGTGGGTGACGGTCAAGCCCGCCATCATGAAGGCTGCCAGCGTCGCGACCGCGATCACCATGAGCACGGATGCCATGCTGATCAATCCTGCATGTCTCGCTCGTCTCAACCCCATGGTGTCGTCTGATTATACCACGGCGAGCGGGGAGGGGCTAGCGGGCCCCGAACACGGACCCCATGACCCCGCACTTGATCGTCGAGACGACGCCCGTGTCTGCCACGGCCGTGTACTTGCGTGAGAGCGGCAGCGGGCCGTTTCACCAGGTGGGCGACCATACCCCCGTATCCCTCGAGCTGACGCCCGCCCACTACGACGTGCGGGTCGAAGCGGCCGACGGGCCGTTCATCTGGTATCGCGGAGAATGCCGGGAGGTCCAGCCGGGCTATGACCATCCAACCATCGAGATGCACCGTGAGGTGTCCTGGTTCCGCCTCACGACGGTCGCACTGGCCCTGCTGCTCGTCGCGCTGCGTCAGGGGTGGCGAAGAAAGCACAGGAAGCCGGGGGCCCCGACGCCGGTCGTCCCCGAGACCCCCGAGGTGGCGTTTCCCGATCTCATCGGCCGGGCGTTGGAAACGGGCGACGGCCGCCACTACCGTATTGAATCGGAACTGGGCCGGGGCCAGATGGGGGTGGTCTTGGCGGCCAGTGCCGTGCCCCGCGACCAGGCCGGC
>DASYBA010000995.1:0-2298 GCA_036501005.1 Candidatus Xenobia bacterium
GGGGTCGCTGGCCCGGTTGTCGGCGGAGAAGCCGCAGGTCATCGATGAGTGCTTGAAGCGGGCCCACGAAGCCTACTTCATCCGTCCGGCCACGGGGGAGTGGTTGTTCGTGAGCGAGGCGACCCGGGAAGCGTGCTACCATCGGTTGTCTCCCAGCCATCGGCGCCAGCTTCACCTGGCCATCGGTCGGCTCGAAGAGGAGACGGCGGCCGTTTCGCCTACGGTGTCCTACCACTACGAGCAGGCCGGAGCGCTGGCCCGGTCGCTCGAGCAGGTGTCCCGGGAGTTGCTCTCGCCCACCACCGTCGAGATCGTCTTGCGAGACAAGCTCGACCCCAAGGACTGGGCGCACGCCGCCCATCTCACCGATGACCAGTTGGACCGTTTCAAGCAAGCCATGGCGTACCTCACCCGAGCCGTCAAGAGTACCAGCAGTTATGGGGCGCACAGCCCCATCGCCCACACCTCCATCGACATGGGGTACGCGGTGCTGGCGGGCCTTCTGCGAGAGGTCGGCCCGCTGGTCATCACCTGCAGTGAGAGCTACTATGCCGTCAACAATCGCGAGCTGGTCCCCGGGGACGCGCCCGGTGACCTGGCCCACATCTTCCGCCGCCACAAGACCAACGGTTGCGAGATTCGACCCGAGCTCGACCTGGGCCAGTTGACGAAGTTTCTCGACCTGCTGGCCGGACCGCACGACACCGTGACTCGAGAGGGCGGCTGGGGGACCGCGCTGGCGAATCGAGCCGTGACGGCCGTCCAGATGATCGCCAACGTGTTGGTGGAGGTCTCCGAGCGGGCGCTCTTCGATCCCGCCCGCCCGCGCCCGCCCACGCCGGCCCCTGTCAAGGACGAGGGCTCCCTGGATGCGCCGCTGGCCAGTTTCATCGAGCAGAGGCCCGAGCTTCTCATCCGCCACCTGGAGTCGACTCAGAGAGAAGACCGGGTGCTGGCGGCCACGGGGCTCTTGCAGCATGGTCCCCGGGCGCGCCCTCTGCTGCTGCGCTACCTGGCGGAGAGTGACGACGTCCAGGGCCGGGCCGCGGCGCTGTTCCTGCTCAGCCACATGCTGCCGGATGTGGGGGGCCATCTCATCCATCGGCTGGTGGAGGCGACCACCGAAGCCGAAGCGCTGCGCCTGCTCCGTGCCATGCAGGAAGGCGGCTTGGCCTGGGAGCGGCCGCTGCAGGTGCTCTTACACTCCTCCTCCAGCGCCATTCGAAGGGGCGTGGGTCGCATGCTGGTCGAGACACCGCTGCTCGCATCCAGAGAGAAGGTCGAGGCGTTGCGGGAGGTGTTGAAGACCGACCATCCGCCCGTGGTGCTGGATGCGCTGATGGCGGTGTCTGACCTCAACCATCCGGAGATGGTGCCGGACGTCAATCGTATCCTCGATCGCACGTGGGCGAAGGGGTCTCCAGACGTGCTCCGGGCCCAGGTGCAGGCATGCTACACCCTGGGCCGGATCGGTTCCGTCTCGTCGGCAGTGCCTATCTTGCGCGACCTTCTCCACCAGGGCCGGGCAGCCGAGGTGCGGGCCGCGGCCACCTGGGCGGTGGGTCTGTTACCGTGCGACGAGACGAGGGAATTGCTGGTCCATCTCACCTGCGACAGCGACCCGGCCGTGCGCGGCGCCGCCCGCCTCGCCCTCGACACGCCCCCGCCGGATGGACCTCTCCGGCCCTTGGCCCGGCAGGCGATTGAGGAAGGACTTCCTTGACCTCCCCCGCTTGAGAAAAGGCGCACGGCAGGGTAGACTAGGATCGTGCGCAGATGGTGGTCGGTGTTCAACTGGGAACTGGCTGTGCGATGCCTGCCCCGCTCGGGCGCGGCGGCCGGCAACTACCTGGGCCTCTGGCTGCCGGCCACGCTGTTGATCCTGGTCGGCCTGGTGGTCGCGGGCTTGTATCCGGATCGCCCCCTGGTTTCCACCCTCACCGCAGTCTATCTCCTGTACCTCATGGGCAACGCGGGGCGGCTGGGGGCGCGAACCCCACTCTTGCGCCGGGATGCGACGCCGGCGCCATGGGTGGTGGCCGCCAAGCTGGCCGCAGCCGCCTTGCCCTTGATGGGCGAAGTGGTCTTGGTGGTGGCCGTCCTGGCGGTGACGGGCGTCCCGGGCTCCCTCGGCTCGGCGTTGGGCTACCTGGAGCTGGTGGTGCTGACGTCGGTGCTGCTCGGGCTCAACGCCGCGGTGCGGGAGCGGTCCGGGCTGCAGGCGAGCGCTCGCACCTGGCTGGTGACGGGCGTGTTTCTGCTGGTGTCTGCCTTCGTCATCGAGGCCAGCCGGCTGCA